>DRMS01000305.1 GCA_011322515.1 Leucothrix mucor | reverse complement strand
GACAAGCTCAGGGAACTAGCCCTTCGGTAGACTCAGGACACCGCTTCCTGAGCTTGTCGAAGGGTGCGGGTGAATAGCAGAAACATGAACTGTCCCGCCTTAAATTGGTAGCCGATGTAAAATAACATATCACTCACAAAGACGCAGAGTACGCAAAGAGAATTTCTTATTTCTTTTTTGAGGTATCCTGCGTCTTTGCTAGATAAGAAACGAGCACGAAACAACGTCCCGATCTCTAACTTGCCTTTTTATCCCAGCTTGGATGATCTCATTCGTTGCGTAGAGTAACTATGCGCCTCATGAGTTCATCCAATCTGAAATAAAAATTCTGCGTTAGAACTTTGGGAAGTTATTCCGTGCTCGTTGCTTAAAACTTCTTTATTCTATTGTATTATTTCTTAGTGATATATTCACGCATTTCTCGAAGTTGCTCTTCAACATAGCCACCGAATAAACTAGGCGTATTATAGCCAATCATCTTCATAGCCGCTTCATCACCTTTATAATCTAAAAATAGCAAAGTGGGTGTTAGGCTACCATCATATCGATTTGAAATAACCTCAGGATCAATTTTCTTACCTGAAAAATCAATAATGGGTACGCCTGAATCAATTTGCAGTTTTCTAATAAAAATTTCTTTATCATACTCACCGCTGATCAGTGACGGACGTAGGTAATTTTCTTCAAGCGCCTCACAAAAAGGGCATCCTTCTGAGTGTAGCATCAATAAAAGCCCTTTATTTTGTTGCTTCATCAGCTTTCCCAATTGAGCAAAGTTCTTCTCTTCGATAACATGCGGTGCGCTATCTGCAATTGCATTGAGTGTAAAGACACTTCCTAGCAGAAGTGTAAAAAACAGTAAAAAGTTAGATGTTATTTTAGTCATATTGATTTTTCTCTGTTAAAAAATGAATAGTTGCTTAATAATTATTAGGTTCGACTAGCTACCTGACTTTATTTGACGTAAAGTTCAGTACTCTGCCTGAATCTGTAGCACTAATGCGGATATTATTTATAAACTATTGATTTTACAGTAAAATTAAAAATATTAGCTTCATCCCTATGTTTAGCGAGTTGTTTACACTCAATTATCCCTATGGACAAGCATTTATTTTAAAGTACTATTAAATCAATAACTTGTAGATCATTCCGTAGTAACCTCACTGATTTTGGCTTTGTTCCCCATTAATAGAAAGAGCTTATGTCGAATATAATACGAATTGCAACCCGTAAAAGTCCCCTAGCCATTTGGCAAGCCGAAGAAGTTAAGCGTCAACTACAACAATTCCACCCTGATTTAGCGGTTGAATTAATTGGCATAACAACCAAAGGCGATAAAATACTGGATACCCCACTTGCCAAAATAGGCGGAAAAGGTCTTTTTGTAAAGGAGCTTGAGGTCAAAATGCTGGAAGGTAAGGCAGATATTGCTGTGCATTCGATGAAAGATGTACCGATGGCGCTACCAGAAGGCTTACATTTACCTATTATTCTTCAGCGCCATGACCCGCTAGATGCGTTTGTTTCTAATCAATATACCGCTTTAGATGATTTGCCTCAAAATGCAAAAGTAGGTACCTCTAGCTT
>DRMS01000304.1 GCA_011322515.1 Leucothrix mucor | reverse complement strand
ATTTACAAGGGTAAATAATCATTTCCCAATGCAGAAATGGCAGATTATCAGGAAGTCGCTGAATGGTCACAGGCTACCAACTTAAGGCGGGACAAGTAACGTCATAGCAAAAACCCGCACCCTTCGACAAGCTCAGGGAGCTAGCCCTTCGGTAGACTCAGGACACCGCTTCCTGAGCTTGTCGAAGGGTGCGGGTGAATAGCAAAAACATGAACTGTCCCGCCTTAAACTGGTAGCCTAGTTACATTAATTCTTACTAGAAGGTCGTCGCATAGGGTCAAGAATACTATTTACCTGCTGTAACTCAGGATTAGCTTCAGGATAATCCAAGGTATAATGTAGCCCCCGACTTTCTTCACGCCGCTGCGCTGAGCGAATAATAAGCCGTGCAACTTCGGCAAGGTTACGCAACTCTAGCAAGTCGCTGCTAATACGGAAGTTACTATAATACTCATCAATTTCTTGTAATAGCATATCAATACGGGTGCGGGCGCGTTCAAGCCGTTTTGTGGTGCGTACTATACCAACATAATCCCACATAAAACGGCGTACTTCGTCCCAGTTGTGATTGATGATCACGCGCTCATCTGAGTCCGTTACACGGCTTTCATCCCATTCTGGAATATCAAAAATAGTGCTTTTATGTTCCATCTTTCTAATAATATCTTCAGCGCAGAATTGACCATAGACGATACATTCTAATAATGAGTTACTTGCCATGCGGTTCGCCCCGTGTAGCCCCGTAAAACTACATTCGCCGATGGCGTAGAGGTTGTCTACATCGGTTTGTCCTTGATTATCAACGACTATACCGCCGCAAGTGTAATGTGCGGCAGGCACCACGGGTACTGGATTTTTACTCATATCATAGCCAAATTTTTCACAGGTAGCGTAGACATTGGGGAAGTGTTCAGTTATGAATTTTTTGGAGCGATGGCTAATGTCGATAAACACCGAGTCTATCCCTAAGCACTTCATTTCATGATCAATGGCACGGGCGACAATATCACGTGGCGCTAATTCAGCGCGCGGATCATGCTTATCCATAAAGCGCGTACCATCAGGCAATAACAATTTACCCCCTTCGCCCCGTACTGCTTCGGTTATTAAATAAGATTTTGCATGAGGATGATAAAGGCAAGTGGGGTGGAATTGCATGAACTCCATATTGGAGACACGACAGCCCGCGCGCCATGCCATTGCAATACCATCGCCGCTGGCACCATCAGGATTACTGGTATAGAGATAGACTTTGCTGGCACCACCTGTGGCTAATACCGTAAAGTTAGCTTTAAAAATAGAGATTTTTTGGGTTTTTCGATTGAGTACATAAGCACCTAGATTAACATTATCTCGCTGTAATAATTTTAATTTGCGTGAGGTAATGAGGTCAACCGCGATATGATATTCAAATAATAAAATATTACTGCGTTGCTTTACTCTTCCTAATAGCGTTGTTTCGATGGCGTAACCACTAGCATCAGCTGCATGTGCAACACGTCGTTTGGAGTGTCCACCTTCGCGGGTTAAATGCAACCCATCAATGCCATTACTATCTATTGTTTCATCTTTGGTAAACGGTACGCCTGCATCCAGTAGCCATTTTAATGCTTTTGGCCCTTGGGTGGCGACTTTGCGTACTATTTCTTCTGAACATAGCCCCGCGCCTGCGTCCAACGTATCGGCAATATGTGATTCTATGGTGTCATTTTTATCCGCTACCGCAGAGATTCCGCCTTGTGCGTAGACCGTGCTTCCTTCCGTTAAGGTTTCTTTGCTAAGAATAGCGATGCGTAGTGTTTCGGGTAAGCTTAGCGCAAGGCTTAATCCAGCCGCGCCACTGCCAATAATAAGAACGTCATATTGAGAGTCTTCCATGTCTATACAGCCTTTATAAGTATTCATTATGCTCTTTGTCGGTTTTTATTATACATCTATCAGGCTATTGTTTAAGCAGAATAATGAAATTATTGATTAAGGTTTAATTTAGGTTTCATAATTTGACCTCTTGGCGCTATATCCTATAATGGTTTGTTATCATAAAGTAAGGCTAGTAACTCATTAGCATTAAGGTTGATGCTATTACTAGTAACCCGATTAATGGTGCTTTATAGCAATAACAATAGGGAACTATTACTATTTTCATGGTCGAAGTGTATGAGCCTATGATAGGTTTACTCCTTCGATGCTTCGTTTACATCGTTCTTGGAACCTAGATTTTGCAAGTAGTCACTTACAGAACCTAGGTAAAATGTTTTTTGAACTTTCAGTAAACAATTTTGTTTTGTATTAGGTGGAATCTCTGTATAAATAAGAGGACACAATAAATCTAATATTTTGCTCGTTTATTTTGTTGGATTTATTATGACCTCCTACTTAGAATAGGTGTTCTTCCGAGGAGTTAAGCCCATATGGGCGTAAAACAAACAGATTTAGAACTGGTTAGACGCGTTCAAGCGGGTGACAAGAAAGCCTTTGATGTTCTGGTATTGAAATATCAGCAAAAGGTGGTTAACTTAGTCAATCGCTATATGCATGATCAGGATTTATCAATGGATGTAGCGCAAGAAGCATTTATTAAAGCGTATCGAGGGTTAAAAAACTTTCGTGGTGATAGTGCCTTTTATACTTGGCTTTATCGAATTGCGATTAATACAGCTAAAAACCATTTGGTGTCAAAAGCACGCCGTATGCCAGCGACAGATATAGATGCGCGAGAGGCGGAACAATATGAAGGTGCAGATGCACTAAGGCATGTGGATTCGCCTGAGCATGAGGCATTAAAGGACGAAATTCATCGCACCATCAATGCTGCGATTGAAGCGCTTCCTGATGATTTACGCACCGCAATTACTCTGCGCGAACTGGAAGGCTTTAGTTATGAGGAAATTGCAACCACAATGAATTGTCCTATTGGTACAGTTCGTTCGCGTATTTTTAGAGCAAGAGAGTCAATAGAGAAAGAATTAAGACCATTAGTTAGCTAGTGCAATAGTATGATTAATGGAGACGTAATATTTAAGGGTGGGCAATATGTCAGTAACAAAAACAGAGCATCTCTCCGCAGTGCTTGATGGTGAGGCAGGCGAGTTTGAGCAAAGACGAATTTTAGATGAATTAAGTAAGGATGATGCACTAAAAACATCATTATCATGCTATGCGCTAATCGGCGAAACAATGCGTGATGAGCAACAGTGCAGTATCGTTGAATCCAGTTTTTTGCAAGGTATCCATGATAAAATTGATGCTGAGCCAGAGTATTCGCAGATACAAATCGAGCAGAAAAAAGTAAGTAATGGAGGTCCTGTATGGACGCGTCCTGTGGTTGGTTTTGCAATGGCTGCTTCTGTGGCTGCGTTAAGCGTTATTGGTGTACAAAGCTACATGCTAGCAGGTAGTAGCCACACAGACACCTCTATTGCCATTAATCAACAAGTAGAGTCAGTGCCAGTGATGGCGGCGGCTAATACTTATAACTACCCTGATGCAAAGACGCGTCATTTATATAAACGTTATTTGGATAGTCATGTGCAATACGCATCAACAACGCCAATTATGCCATCTGTACGGATGGTTAGTTATAAT
>DRMS01000303.1 GCA_011322515.1 Leucothrix mucor | reverse complement strand
CGGTAAATTTTTTTGCAGAACCTCCTTTAAAGGGTTTACCCTCTATGAAGCCATCAAAATCAAGAACAACTACATCATCTTTTTCGGCTGCACGCTCCACATCTTGCCATTCTTTCTGCTGTTCTTGTAATGTTTCTATCATTTTATTGATATCAACATCAGTAATTTCAACACTTGCTTTAGTAATTTCAAGCGCTTCAATATTAGCAATTTCAAATACAGGATAAACATCAAAAATCGCTGTATATTGCAAGTCCTGACTAGGCTTCATTACTATATTTTTTATGGTTGGATAACCTGCAATACGTAAATTTTCTGCTTGTGCTGCCTCATTAAGCGATGAGTCAATAGTCTCACTAACAACTTCTTGATAAATTGAGTCACCATATTGCTGACTAACAACACTTAAAGGTGCTTTACCAGGACGAAAGCCATCAAGCCTCGCTTTACCACGCATATCTTTTAAACGTTTTTCAACTTCCCCATCTATTTTCTCGAAAGGAACTGAAATCTTCATTTTACGTCCGATATTACCAGTAGACTCAACTGAAACTTGCATGCACAAAACCTCGTTATTCACTGCCTAAAACAGCAAACCTAGCTATTAATTATTAGTTAATGGAATTTATTCAAAAGGAAATAGCGGTCATTTACCATTACCATCCATATAATAGTTATATAAAAAAGAATGGTGCGAAAGGAGAGACTCGAACTCTCACATCTTGCGATACTGGAACCTAAATCCAGCGCGTCTACCAATTCCGCCACTTTCGCATTCTTGACTAACTCAGCCCATAACTCTTATGAACTAAAACCGCGCGATTATACAGTGCAAAGACATGCTTGTGTATAACCGATACTAAAATATCTTAGAAATTTTGCAGGAAACCGCATAAAACTTCAAGATTTATTTAAATCTGGGGTGGATGATGGGACTTGAACCCACGACGACCGGAATCACAATCCGGGGCTCTACCAACTGAGCTACACCCACCATAATAAACAATAAACACAATTAAAAATCAACTATTGCCGCAACTACCATTCAGCTGAAAATGGCGCGCTTGGCAGGAGTCGAACCTGCGACCCACGGCTTAGAAGGCCGTTGCTCTATCCAACTGAGCTACAAGCGCATCGTAGCATCGATCAATATGCTTACCTTAAAAATGGTCGGGGTAGAGAGATTCGAACTCCCGACATCCTGCACCCAAAGCAGGCGCGCTACCAGACTGCGCTATACCCCGACATAACCGCTTTGGCGATCAAATATTTCTGAACAACCTGTAACGGAGCGCGCATAATACGCATCAATATTCAGCTCGTCAACCCATGCTTGTCATTTTATTTAATTCTTTTTTTTATATAAGTAGACTAACAAAATAATCAGTTACCAACTTTATTAAGTGTAACATTTTTATAGTTAACATACATCCAACTATTTATTAGAAACATCACTTGACACTTATCAGTCTATAGACATTCATTTATTAAATTTCCGCACCCTTCGACTCCGCTCAGGGAGCTGTACCCTGAGCGGAGTCGAAGGGTGCAATTATTTATGTGAAAAACTATAGCAAAGGCTTTGTTGCATAAGCGTTTCATTTCATGAAATTAATTAAATTTATAAGCTGCCCCTACTTTAAATGGATAGTCTATTTTTTTGTCAAGCAAGGCATTGTGTATGCGCGCATAGTGAGCGATGTAAACGAAGCGGTAACGCAAACGATCAGAAAATAGAAAATAAATTATTAAAAATTTATTTTGTCTGACTCCTTACTATCATGCGAGAATGCCCGATTCATTATTTATGACGATTTTAGGAATCAGTATGACCGCTAAACTTATAGATGGAAAAAAAATCTCTATTGAAGTAAGAGCAAATGTTAAGGCACAAGTTAGTAAGCGCACAAAATTAGGAAAACGTCCTCCTGGTCTTGCCGTTATTCTTATCAGTGATGACCCTGCCTCTCAAGTCTATGTTGGACATAAACGCAAAGCTTGTAAAGAAATAGGCATTACCTCCAAATCATATGATCTCCCCAAAGAAACAACACAACATGAATTATTAACTATTATTGATGACTTAAACAATGACAAATCCATTGATGGCATTCTGGTGCAACTCCCCCTTCCTGATCATATCGATCCATCATTAGTCATTGAACATATTCACCCTGATAAAGATGTGGATGGCTTCCACCCTTTAAATATTGGCAAACTTGCACTGCGTATTCCAGGGATGCGCCCCTGTACGCCCTATGGCATCATGCATTTGCTCGATTCTATTGGTGAGGTATACAAAGGACGACATGCTGTTATTGTCGGTGCATCTAATATTGTAGGGAGACCGATGATGATGGAGTTGTTACTCTCAGGCGCTACGGTCACCATTTGCCATCGATTTTCAAGTAACACCCCTGAATTAGTTGCTCAGGCTGATATTGTTATTGTAGCCGTTGGAAAAGTAGGCTTAGTTAAAGGTGACTGGATTAAAGAAGGCGCAACGGTCATTGATGTTGGCGTTAATCGCTTAAAAAATGGCAAACTTGCAGGTGATGTTGAGTTTGATAAAGTAGCGGAAAAAGCAGCTTGGATAACACCTGTTCCTGGCGGGGTTGGTCCGATGACAGTTGCCATGCTAATGAAAAACACGCTACTAGCTTGCGAAAAGCATCAGCTATAAATATTCACCCAAAGGAATCTATAATACTCTATAGTCGAATCTGTAGCGGGGAGAATCGACACAACAACCAATCAGACGATCTTAAAATAATGAAAATAAAGTGGTTTAATACTAACTTTAACACTTTACCATACCTTGAAAAAACCAACTATGAATAAAAAATGCGCTATTATTGAAATACAATGAAACCTGCTTATTTACTGGTTGTATTTTAATCTCTTAGTGTAGAATGAATGCACTGAGTTATTTGCTCATCGTTAGCTTTGCAAGTTACTCTCTATGATAGACATTAGAAGGTTTGCATATTTTGCGAGGCATGTAAGCCATTGTAAATACAGTTGTTTTAAAATCAGTATACTGTCTAATGAAACACTCTTGCAAAGTATAATTTTCAATCCGAAACTCTAGGGGAATAATCAATGTTACAAATTGCATATAAGGAATTTCTTGGCAATAGTCCAAGTTGGTTTAAACTGTCTATTCTAGCCTTCTTAGTACTAGCCTTTCCTCTAAAACTACTAGTAGGCACCACCGTATTAGGCTGGATGTTTATTGCCATGTTTATCCTTACACTGGCAATGGCGCTTAAATGCTACCCATTACAAAGCGGTGGCTTATTGGGTTTGGCAATATTAGCACTCGGTTTAACCACGCCAGAAACCCTCTGGCATGAGATCCAATCAAATTTAGGCGTGATATTCTTATTGGTCTTTATGGTGAGCTTTATTTACTTTATGAAGCCGCTACTGATCTTCATCTTTGCCAAATTAATAATGAACATAAAACAGAAGTGGGCGCTTTCCTTAATGTTCTCTTTTATGGCGGCTTTTCTTTCGGCGTTTTTAGATGCATTAACAGTAACTGCTGTTCTAATAACCGTCTTTGTCGCCTTATATGGCGTTTATGAAAAAGTCCACTCAACCATTGGGACAGATTACAATAAAGATGGTACTTTTGACCGCCAAGTCATGGGAGGCGATACGCTTGAAGACTTTAGAAAATTCATTCGTAGTCTAGTCATGCATGGTGCAATTGGTACCGCATTAGGTGGTGTAACCACAATGGTTGGCGAGCCTCAGAACTTATTGATTGCCGCTAAACTGGATTGGAATTTTGTGGAGTTTGCGGTAGCAATGGCGCATGTTACCGCACCAGCCGTTCTCGCAGGATTCATTACCTGTGTCGTACTTGAGATAACAGGTATCTTGGGATATGGCGCAAAATTAGACCCAACAGTACGTGGTATTTTGCAAGGTTATATTGATGAAGAAGATGCTAAACGCACTCAAACAGAAGTGTATTCCTTATGGGTGCAAGGAATCTGTGGAATCTTATTAATCTTTAGTCTCGCTTTTCATATCATGGAAGTAGGATTGATCGGTTTAAGTCTACTAGTGCTTGTTACCGCACTAACAGGTATCAAAGAAGAGCATCAAATAGGCAAAGCATTTGAAGAATCCTTACCCTTTGTATCACTATTAGTCATCTTCTTTGTCGTTGTAGGCATGATTCACGACCTGCATTTATTTACCCCTGTTATCCAATGGGTTCTACAATTGCCAATCGAAGAACAGCCCAAAGCGTTCTTCCTTGCAAACGGCATATTATCAGCTATATCAGACAATGTATTTGTCGCCACTGTTTATATCAATGAAGTAAAAGCTGCCTTCGATGCAGGTGATATTACCCGTGAACATTATGAAAGTTTAGCGGTAGCCATTAATACGGGAACAAACCTTCCCTCAGTCGCCACACCTAATGGTCAAGCAGCCTTCCTATTTTTGCTTACCTCAGCACTTGCTCCTCTGATCCGCTTAGGATATGGGAAAATGGTAATCATGGCATTACCGTATACTATTGTATTAACTATTATTGGTTATATATTTCAGTAAGAATCTTACGGCAAGGGATTTAAACCTGAATCGAGCCTACACTTAGGAACGTGCATGGAATAACTTCCCGAAGTTCTAACGCAGAATTTTTATTTCAGATTGGATGAACTCATGAGGCGCATAGTCACTCTACGCAACGAATGAGATCATCGAAGCTGGGATAAAAAGGCAAGTTAGAGATCGGGAAGTTGTTTCGTGCACGTTCCTTAAGAAGATAGCGCAAAAAAACCATCCAATTTATTAGCCTTAATCAGCGAAACCGCCTGCATAGGCAAATTGTTTAATTGCAATTTTTGATTTTTTTTATCACAGTAGCGTTGCCAACTAACAAACAGTGCTACACCTGCGCTATCGATGCGGGATAGTTGCTTACAATCTATTTGTACAGTGTCAGATTCAAATGCTATTGCTTCTGACCCTTTTGCAATCAAATCATTAACCGAGTCATAAACTAGGCTACCTTGTAGTTGATAGCCTAATTGATTTTTTATAAGTTTAGGCATGGATTATGATTTATTATTCTTTTCTAAACGTGCGATCAGCGCATCCAAACCTTTACTAGATACTTCACGGGTAAAGCTAGTGCGAAAGTTGGTGATTAAATTCAGCCCTAAAATTTCGATATTATAAGCCTTCCAACTACCTGATTTATCACGCACATCATAATTAGCTGCAACGGCCGCACGGCCTTTAGGAGTGATTAGGGTACGCACGGTTTCATAACCCTCACGACCTGCTGACATGGATGTTTTTACTGTCATAGTCGCACCAGCATAGTCCACTATATTTTTGGCGTAACTATTTATCAACATAGCGCTATAGGCTTTAAGAAAACGATCTTTTTGTGATTTATTTGCTTTTTTCCAATGTTTTCCCAGTGTTAGTTTTGCCATTGCTGCAAAATCAATAAAGGGCAACACCTGTTTTTTTACAATCGCATTGAGTACAGCGGGGTTATTTTTTAATTCCGATTTTCTTTTTTCTAACTCGGCAAAAATAGCATTATTGGCTTTTAAAACGGCAGCTTCTGCCACAGAATTTCTCGCCATTCCTATTTGTGATAGTGAAAGGGTAAAAAATAAAATTATTAAGCTAATTAGTTGTTTCATTATTGTCATTCTCCTGTTCGTTATATCAATGACTCAAGACCTCTGTGGTGGAAAGGCTGAGTCGTTATATTTATTTAGACGTTAGGTCTATCATAAACTTACCAATAATTTCCTCTAAAACCATTGCTGATTGTGACAGTGTTATCATATCGCCTGATTTTAAGACCTCATCTTCTGCGCCAGGTTCCAGTGAGATATATTGCTCACCTAGCAAACCAGCGGTGTAAATACTGGCTTGAGTATCAATGCTTAACTGATACTGCGGCTCTATTGTCATACTCACTTCCGCCTGACCTCGCTGTTGATTATAGTCAATTTGACTAACCCGCCCTATTTTCACTCCTGACATTGAGATAGGCGCGCGGGTTCTTAACCCACCAATATTGTCAAAATAAACTTTCACAGTATAGCCATTATTAGCCCCTAAACTTGAAACATTACTGATATTTAAAGCTAATAAAATCAGTGCAGTAAAACCCAACACTACGAAAACACCGACCATTATTTCTATATTTCTTGATATTCTCATCTTTTTAAATTCCAAATATAATACTTATTATGAAGATTGCTCTCTGTGGTTTCCCATAAGACTGTGTTATGGGACTTGCCAAGGAAGATATCACTACCTGCGTCCCAAGCCTTGAAGCTATCTATTTGCACATTTATTTTCTTGGAGTAACCCTACCTAATACGCTAAATCTGGCTACCAACTTAAGGCGGGACAAGTAACGTCATGACAAACAACCCGCACCCTTCGACAAGCTCTGGGAACTAGCCCTTCGGTAGACTCAGGACACCACTTCCTGAGCTTGTCGAAGGGTGCGGGTGAATAGCAGAAACTGAACTGTCCCGCCTTAAACTGGTAGCCCTAAATCCCAAACATAATACTGGTTAATACAAAATCCAATGCCAAAATTGCTAAGGCAGAATGCACCACAGAACGCGTGGTGGCTTCACTTACTCCCGCTGAAGTCGGCGTTGCATCATACCCCTCAAAAACAGCTATCCATGTCACTACAATGCCAAAAACCAGACTTTTAATAAAACCATTAACAACGTCATGTTGAAAATCGACCTTCGCCTGCATTTGCGACCAGAATGCCCCCTCATCAACTCCTAACCAGACACTACCGACTAAAAAGCCGCTATAAATTCCAACCGCCATAAAAATAGCAGTCAAAAGGGGTAATGATAAAATACCTGCAATCAGACGCGGGGTAATAATGCGCTTAATGGGATCAACTGCCATCATTTCCATACTTGCCAGTTGCTCTGTTGCTTTCATTAAACCGATTTCAGCGGTTAGCGCTGACCCTGCGCGTCCTGAAAATAATAGCGCCGTTAAAACAGGGGCTAATTCACGCACTAACGATAATGAAACCATCACGCCTAATGTACCCTCAGCACCAAAATCCACCAAGGTGACGTAGCCTAATAGACTCAGCACCATACCAACAAATAATCCTGAGAAGATGATAATCAGCAGTGAACGCACACCAACGGAATACAGTTCGCGGATCAGTAGATTAGGACGCTGAATTAGCATCTTTAAGCCACTTAAAACATGCATCAAAAAGAGGACAGCACGCCCCATGCGTTGAAAAAAATTGATAGTTTTTTGCCCAATTGTCGGCAGCCAATCCATATTCATTATTTTAATTCTTCTTTTAATGATTGCACATAATCGGTAGCTGGATAATGAAATGGCACTGGACCATCAGGCAAACCTTGCAAAAACTGTTGCACCCAGTCTGAATCTGAATTTTGCAACTCATCTGGTGTGCCCGATGCAGCAATCATGCCATTGGAAATAATATGTACTTCATCCGCAATGGAAAGCACCTCTTTGACATCATGCGAAACCACAATACTGGTCATACCCAATGCCTGATTTAGTTCTTTGATTAGTGAAACAATGGTTCCCAAAGTAATCGGGTCTAGCCCCGTAAATGGCTCGTCGTACATCATCAAAACAGGATCAAGCACAATCGCCCTTGCCAGCGCAACACGCCGTGACATACCGCCTGAAAGCTCCGATGGCATTAATTTATACGCACCACGCAAACCAACAACTTCCAGCTTCATAAACACCAAATCACGAATCATGCTTTCAGGAAAATTATAATGCTCACGAATAGGAAAAGCGATATTTTCAAAGACGCTAAGATCCGTTAAAAGTGCGCCAGATTGAAAGAGCATTCCCATGCGACGACGTGATTGGTAAAGATGTTTATTGGATAAAGAGGGAATGGATTTTCCTTCGACAATGACATCACCCTGATTAGGTGTTAATTGACCACCAATTAAGCGCAGTAAAGTCGTTTTCCCCGTACCGCTGGGGCCCATAATGGCGCTAATTTTTCCTTCTGCGATATCTAAATTAAGACCAGAAAAAATATTTCGCCCACGATAGGAAAAAAGCAAATCAGAAATTGTTATTAGAGTATTAGGCACGTTGAATTTTTTATTATTAATGTAGGTCGGGGTAGATTTTTTTGCTCGCAAAAAAAACATCACCCAACAAAGTGCAACCTTTGAACTTAACAGGTTACATTAGAAGATTTGGCTTATTTGATGGAAAACTAAAGTTTTCACTCCTGAGTCACTTTAACCATATAACTTATCAGGATTCATTAAGTTCTCTTCCATATGTTGAATCTCATCAATCCCAGAAATAATATAGTTAGAAT
>DRMS01000302.1 GCA_011322515.1 Leucothrix mucor | reverse complement strand
TGTTTGCTTTTAGTATCAACTTGTCCTGATATATCAATCTGACCGTATTTAACAAAGTTCGCAAGGTCAAGTACATCATTATTTGAGAGTACTGAATCAGTGTAGCCATGTGTTTTGTTTCTTAGGATTTTACTAATTTCATTGGTTGATAATTTTACCGCATTTTGAATGCCTACCACGCCTGTAAAATGCTTTCCTGCACTATACGTTCCGTTCTTACCCTTATAATCCCAGCCATGACATTCCTTGCAACGCCAATCAGCCCCCTTTTTACCTTTGTAGTTACTTTTTTCGGGATAAGCGGGATTGGGAATACTGGGAGTCCCTGCCTTATTTTCCTTAAACCATTTATCATATAAGCGTCCACCTCGTGCAATGGAGTAGGCAGAGGCCTCATCTGATTTAGCTGCTGGACTGCTATTATCAGCGATAGCAGGGCTGGTAAATATGCTCATTGCTGTCAATAGAATGATTCTTTTACTAATAGGGGTGAAAAAATTCATATTTTATATCCTTTAAAAACAAAATAATGGAATTAAGCTGTACTGCTACAATTTTTTTCTGTGGACTAACTGTAATTGAAGCCTAAGAGCGGCGCAGTCTAGCTTTGCTTATGCAATACGCCTATCCATCATTTGTCTTATACGTTGTTTTTATTAGAGTTATTCTTTTTTTATAAAACATATGTCTCACAAAAAAAAGCTCTTTTTTATTATCGGTCATATGTCTATAAGGGGCTATATATAGTGATAAATAGGTACACGAACTAAAGAAAATATCCTAAAATCGGTATCCTTCAGCGAAATAGAAAAGTAGTTCATATATCTGTAAGGATAGTGCGTTGCTATAACCCCAGTATTCTGTTCCGTTTAGAAAGATGCCCTAAAATTGATATATAGAAACGGGCACGAAACAACTTCCCGATCTCTAACTTGCTTTTTTATCCCAGCTTGGATGATCTCATTCGTTGCGTAGAGTGACTATGCGCCTCATTAAGTTCATCCAATCTGAAATAAAAATTCTGCGTTAGAACTTTGGGAAGTTATTCCGTGCTCGTTCCATAGTTTTTCACATCAATAATTTTCACCATAAAGAGAAAAATCAGCAAAGCCAAGTGGCATCATTAATGGCTTAATTTTAATATAAACTAATAATATTAATACCTTACAGTATGGTTTCTGCCATATTTTTATCTGTAAAAATTAGCAAAGGTATTGATAAGAGAGAGAGTTAATAAAAAAATCCAATGAAAAAAACTATAAAAGCGTTATCAGTTAAAGATCTCATTCTTTTTACAATGTTATTTTCCGTCATTAGCATTAACACCTCCGATTTCATTAAGGATATTATGGAGGGAGATGAGTGGTTTCATATTATTCTGGAAATAATAACCGTTGGCTTATCTATTGGTGGAGTTGTTATGCTTACTCGTATGATTAATCATCGTACCCACATTGATGAGCATCTTCAACAGGTGGAAAGCGACCTTTCCCTAACACATAATAAATTGCAGGAAATTGGGCGGGAATACAGCAAACATATTCAGGAACAGTTTCTATCTTGGGGGTTTACCAAAAGCGAAAAGGATGTTGCCTTACTGATACTCAAAGGACTTAGCTTTAATGAAATAGCTAATGCACGTCAAACCAAAGAAAAAACAGTGCGTCAGCAAGCCTCAAGTATCTACACTAAATCGGGTGTTTCTGGTAGACATGAGCTTGCTGCTTGGTTTCTGGAAGATCTTTTAGTATAAAGATCGGCTACCAATTTAACATGGGACAGTTGCTTGGCTGGAATGGTAGGTCGGGTTAAATTTTTTTGCTTGCAAAAAAACGTAACCCGACAAGCATTGTGCAACTTGCTGGGTATTGCGTCGGGTTACGTTACCTCGCTACGCTTGATAAGCTAACCCGACACCTACGCAGGATTTGTCCCGCCTTAAACTGGTAGCCGTAGATCAACAACCACAGCAACTTCAGGTTATTAATATTTCAACTCAATATTAACCTTCTCTAACCACAATTGCTCTCGTCTTAAATCAGCAAGTAATAAATTTCTTTTCTCTAGTAATGCTTTATCACAGCAAAGTGTCAAGCTACTAAACGTGGCTGACAACCCTGGTAAAACGTCTTGCTCTAGACGCAGACGATGTAGCAAAACAGCCAAACGTAATAAGATACTAAGGCGTTTTACGATACGCTTTTCTGAGTCAGGCAAGCCATCAAAGGTATCAAAATTAAGTTTGCGGCGATGAGTTTGCACCATAACCGATAGCCAATGTTGTTCTTTACGTGAAAAGCCCGACATATCAACATAATCCAATATATAAGCACCATGTCGGTGGTATTTATTATGTGTAATAGACATCCCTATTTCATGTAAATCCGCAGCCCAGCCTAATAATAACGGTGTGTTTTTTGGTAACTCCCACGCTTTACGGCTATATTTGAAAAAATGTAGTGCCGTTTTGCGTACTCGTTGCGCTTGATTGGTATCAACATTAAAACGTTGCTGTAGCGCATTGACGGCACGACTTCGTACATCTTCATGCTGGATTCTGCCCATTAAATCATAGAGCAAGCCTTCGCGTAATGCGCCATCTGATACCGTCATTGATTTAATCTGTAAACTTTCAAAAACAGCAATTAATACCGCTAAACCGCCCGCATAAACAGGGATACGCTCAGG
>DRMS01000301.1 GCA_011322515.1 Leucothrix mucor | reverse complement strand
TAAACCCAAAGTGATGTTTTATGGTGATTCGCGCGCATTGAGCTGGACTAATCCTGCGTTTGATCACTATGATTTTATTAACCGCGCCATTGGTGGGCAAACTTCAATCCAAATAGCAGCAAGATTTCAAGCGCATGTGGTTGCGCATCAACCAGATTTTATGATTATGCAACTGTGTGTGAATGACTTAAAAATGATTCCATTATTTCCTGAGCAAAAAAATGACATTATTGAAAACTGCAAAAAAAACCTACAGCAGATTATTCAACAAGCACATGAGATAAAGGCGAAAGTCATTTTAAGTACTGTTTTTCCACTGGGAGATATATCGATTGAGCGCAAGCTTTTTGGGATGAGAGAGCGACCTATTATAGAGGCTATTGATGAGGTGAATGTATTTATAAAATCATTGGCAAGTGAGACTACGCTTATTTTTGATGCTTATGCTTTATTAAAAACAGCCGATGGTAGAAAGATTGATAAACGTTATAGTCGAGACTGGTTACATCTTAATGAGCGTGGTTATGAGGTATTAAATAAGGAAATTATAAAATTGCTTTAGCCGTGAGCTGGCAGCCCTATAAAGGAATGCTCCACTTCAAACTAAGGAACGTGCACGAAATAACTTCCCGAAGTTCTATAGTTTTTCACATAAATAATTGCACCCTTCGACTCCGCTCAGGGTACAGCTCCCTGAGCGGAGTCGAAGGGTGCGGAAATTTAATAAATGAATGTCTATAACGCAGAATTTTTATTTCAGATGGGATAAAAAGGCAAGTTAGAGATCGGGACATTGTTTCGTGCACGTTCCTAACAGCCTAAATCTTGTTCAAACACCCATCGGCTCTACACTTAATAGGTTATACTATTCACTCTTTTTCCCTTTTTAATACGTGTAACTTATGGCTAATTTAGAAAAACATAAACAACTCCCATCATCAAACGACAATAACAGTTTTATGCAAGAATTACGCGAGTATTTGCTTGCCAACCCACTTGATAATCTCCCCAGTCTATTTCTACTGGGTGTCGCAGCCTTTGGTATCGTAACCTTGGTTAGTCTATTTATTATCGATATGCTGGTTTTTCCGTTCGTCTTGGTTGCGATTATTACCTGTTTATTTGCCGCCTGGCATATTCGCCTGTTAGGTTCAATGAAAGTACAGGTTGAACGTTTAACCGCAGAAAACAATAAACTCAGTAGTGAAAATGAAAAATTTGCCGCCAGTAATGAGTCATTTACCCAAAAAATTGAGCAGTTTGAAGGTGAAAACCAGCGCTTAAGTGATAGTCTAAGTAAAATGGAAGCCACTGCTGATGCGTTGAAACAAAATAATGACCTTCTGCATCATGAATTAGCCGCATTGCAAAATCTAAGAAATAACCTACAAGACTATGCGGATGAAACAAAACTAGACTTTAGCCAGATACTAGAAGAAGTGAACCAAAATTTTGAGCGGTTGGAAGTCATCTCCCTTGCCAATGAACGCGTATTATTACAACGCATCGCGCAAGATTTAGAGTTTTTGGATCAAAAAGAAGGTATGCAACGCGATGAATATGAGCGCTTTGTGCGTCGTATTCCTGAGCATTTACAAACGTCATTTGCACGTCTGGGCGATACCTCATTTGAACAGGTTTCAGGTGCTAATAAGCGTGTGGATTATCAGGAGATACAGGCATTAGTGCATAAGGTGATTGGATCATAGCCCCCATTGCAACGTATTAATGCTTCTTCTGGAATTTTCGTGGAAAAGCTTATTTCTTATTATTACATTTCCCGCTTAATTGAAGAGAAGGTGAACCTTCAGGCTCGCCACTCCCCCGATACCGTTAAGGAACGTACACGGAATAACTTCCCGAAATTCTAACGCAGAATTTTTATTTCAGATTGGATGAACTCATGAGGCGCATAGTTGCTCTACGCTACGATTGGGATGATTCAAGCAGGAGCAAAAGGGCAAGTAAGATTGGTAAAATCATTGCTTGGAAGCTTGGAACTTCCTTAATAGTTAATCAGAATTAGGGCTACCAACTTAAGGCGGGATAAGTAACCTCATGACAAATAACCCGCACCCTTCGACAAGCTCAGGGAACTAGCCCTTCGGTAGACTCAGGACATCGCTTCCTGAGCTTGTCGAAGGGTGCGCGGGTGAATAGCAGAAACATGAGCTGTCCTGCCTTAAACTGGTAGCCAGAATTAGTTGAAAGTCTTACCGTCCATCCCCGAGTTATTAACTAGCATCAAAAAAATTAGAAAAACGCTCATTATAAAAATAAATTGTACTAGAATCACCTAGAATTTCTCTTATATGTAATCCAAGAGAAAGGAGCTAGTCTTTTACTCAGTATATCAAGCGACGCATAGTCGCTCTACGCAAACTGGTAAGATTCAAGCAGAGACGAAAGGGCAAATACGATGGGTAAAATCATTGCTTGGAACATCCCTAAAACCTAAAACATTGCCCCCTTAAATAGGTGGAAAATATAATGAGTAGCAGGTCATGCTAAGATCTAACAAAATAAACGAGCAAAATATTAGCCTTATTACGCCCTCCTACTAAATAGCATGAGGTATAACTTGTTCGTTCTTATTCCTAATTGAAAGACAACGATGATAAATTACCTTTTTCGTATCGGTTTTATAACTATCAGCTTAACTATAAAGTGAGTAACTGTGCTAATAACTAAACTAGTTTCAAGTTTTCAAATCAAGTCATACCGCAAGGTAGCATTCTTTATGCTAACTGTTTTTTCATTATTAACTCCCGTACAAGCAAAAGAAACAGCCGTCGAAGATATTATTCTTCAGGTGAATAATCAATTATCTCATTACTCTCACCTTGAGCAACGTGGGCTTGGTAATATTCTGCATCATGTCAATGGATTGGTTAAAGCTAGTTTGAATCAGAGTAATGAATTGGTCTTTATTTTAGCGGGGCAATCTAATATGGCGGGACAAGGAACAACCGCAAAACTTCCTGCCGCCTATCGACGAACGCCTGCCAATGTAAAATTTTACTTTAATGGCTATCCCGCTGAAATGAGTCATTTTGCACGCTTTGGCCCTGAGATTGGTTTTGCCCACGCACTTTCTCGACGCTTTCCGCATAAAACCATTAAACTAATCAAGTTTGCAGTTGGTGGTACGTCAATGTTTGCTTGGGATCCTAATTGGCGGCTTGGCAAAGCGCGTGAAACACGGAATGCTAGTGCAGGACCTTTGTTTGAAAAATTGATAAAAACGGTGAGAAGGCATACCCATGTGAAAGGGGTTAAATTTGCAGGAATATTGTGGATGCAGGGTGAGACGGATGCGCGCTATTCAAATGCAGCCCATACCTATGCTCAAAATTTGTCTAGATTTGTACGGGCATTACGCAAGGAGTTGCATGCACCCTCATTAGCCTTTTTTATGGGAGAGGTTGATCCGCCTATTAACGCTTTTCCGTATCGAGACATGGTGCGCAAAGCACAAAAAAGATCGACTGCTAGTATTAGAAATAGTCGCCTAGTATCAACCAAAGGGCTAGCTAAGCGCAGTGATCATTTGCATTATAATGCAGTGGGACAGTTGGCATTAGGCATGCGTTTTGCCAAAGCCTTTATACAAACAGTAAGGCATTAATAATCTATAGTGAAGAACCCCAACCAAGGGAAATTATTGTCAGACATTCATTTTGATTACTTTAAAATAAAATTATACGTTATAATCAAATAGTTATTTACTAGAAGGAAGAAAAAATGAATAAAAAATTAATAGGCTTTGCATCAGTACTTATCGTTTTCACCTCTCAGACAGCTTTCAGCGCACAAAAAAATGCACTTAATATGAGTGAGTCCGAAATAATTGATCTTCTCAATGGCAAAATTGAAAAAGTTCAAGCGAAACAACATAAAATTATTAAGCAACAAAAAAACAATACTGCTCAGCGACAATTGATTAACCAACAACCTCTGCAAAGAAAAAGGGTTGTAGCACCTAAGACGGTTAGCCCTCCTGTGAAAGCACCTGCTAAAAGAGTGAATTTATCATCAATTCCTGCATGGAGACGACCTGCAAGCCCTACTATGACACGTAGTTCTGATGATGCTTTATTTGGTGCAGCCAAAACTAGAAATATGAGTTTGTTAAGACAATTAATTGGCGAAGGGGCAAATGTAAACCATCAAAATTTTAATGGCGAAACCGCATTACATATCGCAGCATCGCTTGGCAATCTACAGATGGTGCAATATTTAATAAGCCAAGGCGCAAATGTGAATGCAAAAACAGGAACATCATGGATGCCGATTCATCATGCGATGCGTTTTGGTTATCCTAGAGTTGCGCAGTTGTTAATTTCCCATAAAGCATCGCTAAGTGGAAAAACAATTGACGGGTTTACTGCGCTTGATTTTGCTAAAAAATCTAAAAACCCACAAATTCAGTCTCTTGCTAAAAAATATGGGTATTGATTTTAAGGCTACTCAAAAAAATAAACACGCAAATAGCTTGATGAGATTTTTCATCAGTACGGCTTAGGGCGCAGGCAATGGTTGCTCCCTTACCAAAATCCTCAGTAGAAGATCATAATAAATCTAACTCTCTTTATTGTTTCTATTGGGGTATTTATCTCCTTGAAACAGCCTAAGTTTATCCCACTTGGAAAAATAATCTAACCATTATCCGCCACATTAACGCTTTTATCAGTAATATAGTGGATAAACCGTTAGCCTCGCTTATCCTCATTTTCAATATTCAAGGACGAGAGAACTGATATGAAACCAAAATATTTTTTAAAAAAACAAGTATTATTCCTTGTTGCAATCACCTTAACAACTTTCCTCTGTCAAGCAGGTTATGCCGCTTATGATAACGCTAACTACACAACAGAAGAAGTCAGGCGGATTAACAAGCAAACAATCGCTAGAGAGCAAGCCGCTCGTGTACGCAAAAAGAAGCTTCTTATATTGCAAGAGCGTAACCGACAGCTAGCGCGTCAAGCGAAGCAAAGGGGGCAAACCAACCCTATTAGACGACAAACTTCTCAGCATCGCTATCATACGCCTAAACAGCAATACAGAGCGCCTCAAGTTAGTCGCGCAAGTTCAGCTATTCCAGCATGGAGAAGATCGGCAAGTAATACAATGACACGTAGTGCGGATGATGCACTATTCGGTGCTGCAAAAACAAGAAATCTATTTCTATTAAAAACATTGCTTAAAGAAGGCGCTAATATTCATCATAAAAACTTTAATGGTGAATCAGCACTGCATATCGCCGCTTCTATTGGCAATATGCAAATGGTTCGCTACCTATTAAACAAAGGTGCAAACGTTAATGCAAGCACGGGTAAAAACTGGTTACCTATTCATCATGCAATACGTTTTGAGCATTACATAGTTGCTAATTATTTAATTGCGCATAATGCATCAGTATGGGTAAAAAACTCTGATGGATTTAGTGCACTAGATTTTGCAGCAAAATCTAAAAATACACGTATTAGAGCGATTGCTAGAAGATTTGGTCGATAGCGGTCGATAGCTACCCCAGAACTTCCGCTTGAAGGGCTTGTTCAAACAGATCTGCTAGTAGCTTATTAAGGCGGGACAGTTTATGCTATTCACCCACACCGCTCGACACGCTCAGGAAGCTAGTTTCTGAGCGTGTCGAGCGGTGCAGGTTATTTGCTATAAGGAAGTTCCAAGCAATGATTCCACCAATCTTACTTGCCCTTTTGCCCCTGCTTGAATCATCCCAAACACCTTTGCCTCCCCATCGAATAAAACGCCTGTATAGATCTTCAGATATTAAATTCCCATTTTTACAAACTAAAAAGACGGCTACCCGTTTAAGGTGGGACAGTTCATGTTTCTGCTATTCACCTGCACCCTTCGACAAGCTCAGGAAGCGATGTCCTGAGTCTACCGAAGGGCTAGCTCCCTGAGCTTGTCGAAGGTGCGAGTTTTTGCTATGACGTTACTTGTCCCGCCTTAAGTTGGCAGCCAAAAAGGCTTTGTATCAGCCTCAGCAAAATTAGCTTTGAAAATTATTTAAATGAAAAGTGGTTACCAATTTAAGCTGGGACACTCCATAAATTCAAAGGCTTATTAAATTTTCGTTTTTTCCCTTTCCGAGACAAAGGAAGTTCTCCCATATGCTTATCTATCCATTCAAGTACATTTGGGCTACCAGTTTAAGGCGGGACAGTTAATGTTTCCGCCTATTCACCCGCACCCTTCGACAAGCTCAGGAAGCGATGTCCTGAGTCTACCGAAGGGCTAGTTCTCTGAGCTTGTCGAAGGGTGCGGGTTGTTTGCTATGACTTTACTTGTCCTACCTTAAGTTGGTAGTCCATTTTACCCTGCTTAAATCATATCAATCGTTGCATAGAGCGACTATGCGCCTCTTGATATACTCTAATCAGGAGCAAAAAATCTGCACAACATGGGTAAATTCATTACTTCAAATTTACTTAATAAATATACAAATACACACTCTTATTGCTATTAATTAACTTAATCTCCACATTATTTTCATGAGACTGATGTTACTCTTACGGGTTCGAATTTTTACTAAAAACAAGCGTAAAGAGGGATTTTTAATGCACTATATTATATTTATTTATGGATTATCAATTACATATCTTTTCATTAGTTTAATGAAGTACAAAAATAACGAACATCTAGAGAACAAGCCTATAAAGATTGGAAAAATATCTATGGTATTAGCACTAATCGTGAAGCCTGTTGTTTTCACGTGTGTAGCAGGAGGGTTAAATATACTTTTAGGAGATTTAACTGGATTTTGGCTGGTTGGTATTGGACATTTGGCGATTGCCTTTTATTATCTGAATAACCTCTATGTTTATAATAAAAAACAAAGTTCATTCCTATCTGAACATATATAAGGAGGACACAATACTTAAGCCATACAACACTTATAAATTAAACTCACAAAAAACCATCAACTCTCATCATAAAAAAACCCCTATCCACATAAGCAGATAGGGGCTTTTAGAATACAGCGCTAATTATTTCTTCTTAGTAGCTTCTTCGCGTTCTCTTACTTCTTTAATCACTTCTTCTGAAATATTCTTTGGACACGGTGAATAATGTGAGAATTCCATAGAGAACTGTCCACGACCAGAGGTCATTGTACGTAAGTCTCCTATATAGCCAAACATTTCACTCAATGGCACATCACATTTGATGTTAACGCCTGTTCCACTAGAATCTTGTGATTTTATCATGCCACGACGACGGTTTAAGTCACCAATAACATCACCCACATGATCATCTGGAGTAAACACATCAACTTTCATCACTGGCTCAATTAACTGAGGTCCTGCTTGAGGAATTGATTGCCTAAAGGCTCCGCGTGATGCTAATTCAAACGCAATCGCTGAGGAATCAACGGCATGGAAAGCACCATCCATTAATGTCACTTTAACATCAATACAAGGGAAACCTGCTAATACACCCGTCTCCATCATTCCGCCAAAACCTTTTTCAACGGCTGGCCAGAATTCACGTGGTACATTACCACCTGTCACTTTTGATTCAAAGGTATAGCCCTCTCCTGGCTCACCTGGCTCGATAATATAATCAATCTTACCGTATTGACCTGAACCACCTGACTGCTTCTTATGCGTGTAACTATCTTCGATACGCTGTGTAATGGTTTCGCGATAAGCAACCTGAGGCTTACCCACTTCCACTTCAACACTATGAGTACGACGCAGAATATCAATTTTGATATCAAGGTGTAATTCACCCATGCCACGTAGAATAGTCTCACCACTATCTTGGTCTGTTTCAACGATAAAGGTTGGATCTTCTGCGATCATTTTACCTAACGCAACACCCATTTTCTCCGATGCCGCTTTATTTACAGGTGACACTGCAATAGAAATAACAGGCTCTGGGAAGACCATTGGCTCTAGGATAGCGGGGTTCTTAGGATCACATAAAGTATGTCCTGTCTGAACATTTTTCATTCCTAAAACAGCGATAATGTCACCCGCTTGTGCAGAATCTAGCTCAATACGATCATCCGCTGACATTTCTACGATACGACCAATACGCTCTGTTTTACCTGTAAAGGAGTTAAGAACAGTCATGCCTTTTTCTAAGCGACCAGAATAAACACGAATAAAGGTTAATGCCCCATAACGGTCATCCATAATTTTAAAGGCAAGCGCACGTAATGGATAGTCAGGGTCAACTAATGCAAATTTACCTGTCTCCTCACCTTCTTCATCAACTTCAGGTTGTGGATCAACTTCAACAGGGTTTGGTAGGTAATCAATAACTGCATCTAATAATAATTGGACACCTTTGTTTTTAAAGGCTGAACCACAGTACGTTGGGAAGAAATCCAGTGCAATAGTACCTTTGCGGATACAACGTTTGAGGGTGTCAATATCGATCTCTTCACCGTCAAGATAACGCTCCATTGCGTCTTCGTCTTGCTCAACAACAGTTTCAACTAGCATCTCACGATACTCTTCTACCTGTTCAACCATGTCCGCTGGCACATCTTCAATTTTATAATTCATGGGATCATCGGAACCATCCCAGATCCATGCCTTACGGCTTAGTAAGTCAACTAAACCAACAAACTCATCCTCTTCGCCAATGGGTAATACCATAGCAACAGGCGTTGCGCCTAAAATATTTTTAATCTGATCAAGTACCGTAAAGAAGTTAGCACCCACACGATCTAATTTATTCACTAGGATAATACGCGCAACTTCTGAATCATTGGCATAACGCCAGTTTGTTTCTGACTGAGGCTCTACGCCACCTGACCCACAGAAAACACCTACACCACCATCTAATACTTTAAGCGAACGATAAACTTCAACGGTGAAGTCAACGTGTCCTGGGGTATCAATAATATTTAAGCGATGACCTTCCCATTGACAACTTACAGCAGCTGATTGAATGGTTATACCACGCTCTGCTTCTTGCTCCATGAAGTCAGTTGTTGCCTCACCGTCATGTACTTCGCCTATTTTATGGATTTTACCAGTGAGGCTTAAAATGCGTTCTGTAGTGGTTGTTTTGCCAGCATCAACGTGGGCGAAAATACCGATATTACGGTAAAGGGTTAAGTCAGTCATACTATAAAGTTCTCAAAAAACCGTGTGTTCTGTTATTAAAAGAAGGCACCCTTCATAGATCGTTGACAATCACTCGTCATCCTCACTGTCTTTTATCGGGGATAACAGGCAAACAATTACAAACTACTTTTTTCCTGATGAAGGCTACCTAAAAGGACATCATTTTTCACAATGTTCTAGCTAAAGGCTATGCCGTTAAGCGTACTTGATAAAATAAGAAAAATATCTACCACGGCAATTATAGCCGAGGGATTATATGGAAAGATCAAACAATTTTCATGCTTAATTTCATAAAAAATAAAAAAGACGGAAAAGTGTTAATTTTTCTGTCTTTTTTATAATGGAAATAAAATAACGAGGAGATCGCCTGAAAACTAATTTTCATCAAAAATACCCCACATTAGGAAAAAAACTGATGATTAATAATCACAGAACCAGTGTACTAAATAAATAGGAGGGAAATGTAATTGACCTCCTATTTAATAAGAAGAACGCCATCCTTCTGGCATACGTTCTAAACTACGTGGAGCGCTTAAACTCTCATTCCATACCTTATCGATGACGTTGGGATAAAAATCAGGCCTGCTATTATGCCTACCTCCCAAACCTTTTTTTCTATTCGCCTTTTTTTTAGGTCGTAAAAGAAAACCATTTCTCATTCCATTACATTTCTTCCAATCTGTCGCTGAATTTAAGCCATCACTATTGGCAAAGGGTATTACAGGAAATGCGTCAGGAAAAGCAAATAGGTTACCTTTGTTGCTTGCTCCAAAATTATTCGGCAAAAACTGCTCCACTGAGGAGTTTTCAAACCCTACTGGTGGGAAATTATTATTTGTTTTTTTTGCTGGAGAAGGCATTGGGGGAAATTTCATTTTTTGCTGCGAATAGCGATTACCACTTGGCTGTTTATATCGTTGCGAAATAGCCTCATTATTCATCATTAAATCAGGTGCAACAAATTGTGGTGCTACTTTTTGCACATCGGGCGTTGAAAACTGATTAACAAATACTTGTGGTTCCTGTTCTAATGGCGGAAACGAAGATTTTGATTCCCCTTTAAACTTATGCGGCGCTAATGCCTCTTGTACTTGCTGCTCTGATGGAAAGTAAGATATTTGATGATCCATAGGCGCTAGATAAGCCCTAACCTGATTTAGCTGTTGTGCATTAATTAGCGGCGAAACAAGCAATATAGCTATAGAAAAAAGGGATATTAAAAGTGTCAGCACTAAACTATTTTTAAATTTTTTCATAGTATAGACATTCATTTATTAAATTTCCGCGCCCTTCGACTCCGCTCAGGGAGCTGCACCCTGAGCGGAGTCGAAGGGCGCAATTATTTATGTGAAAAACTATAGTATTGAATCGTTATTACTTGCTTCTGTATAGTTGCTAAGGAACGTAGGGATGCTCCAATCAGAAACAAAAAATCAGCGCAATAGAGGTAAATTCATTACTTGGAACTTCCTAAAGTATACCAGAAGCAAGAATATAAGTAATACATAATATTCTTATAAGTAGATTAATTTACACCCTATTTATCAACAATACCTGCGTTATTTCATCCTGCTTTAAACCATCAAACTGCTCCCTACTACCCAATGTTTGTATACCACAAATTTCACACCAAGCCATTCCTTGCATCCAATCAGGTAACGCTTCTTGACCTTGGAACTTGCGTGCAACCACATAGCAACATCCTCCACGATAGAGTAGATTATAGGCTTGTGATGCTTGATGCAGTTGCTGAATGACATCCCAAGCTTCAGCAGGAGTAATCAGCTTATGGCAAGCTAAAGGATAGGCAATATCTCCCCCATTATGTGACCATAGATTATCCTCAATGGGTAATAATGATTTTTCAATAAAGTACTGAAAATGTAATTGATTAATAGAGGCATAAGCGCCAAGGCTATTATAAGCAATACCTAAGCCCGTTAAGTCCTGTTGATATTGAACAACAAAATCCCAAATAAAATAATGATATTTTTTAGTTATAAACTGCGGTAGACATTGCTTAAAATCAGGAACAAGCAATAGGTGATACATGGCAAAGGGAAATTTATTATAGAAAACACGTAATTCAACTTCATTTATCATTCCTTGCCAAAAAACCTCAGGCTCTAAAAAGGGTTTATTAAAATGAAAAGCACTAGGATTAAATGGACGTTGCAGTGTTTTTATAATCTCTCCCGATGAGCGTACTGGTCGTAATGCACGCATTGGATTATAAACCAGTTTCCATGTTTCTAGCTTACGGGACTGCCACACAGGAAGATTGTCCAAACTGAGCGCAGCCAAAGCAGAAAAAACATCATAATCATCTTTTGCCGCTTGTAGCTCTCCTTTGTCAAACCTAGCCTTTATTTGTTTGAATTTTTCTTTTAGTGGAATTGCTAGTTGTGACTGCACTGTGTCATCTTGCAGACTATTCGCTAACACTAAAATAAACGCTCCCAATTCATCAGCAATTAACATCTTTGCTAAAACGTCATGAAAACGTGTTTTAAAAACAGCTAAACTATCAGGAAAATTATTAACGGACATTTTAGAAAACTCTTTAAAAGGATTATAAAATAATGAACCAAGCAGTTGTGATTATTGGTATTGGAGAAATTGGCTCGGTACTTGCGCGCGGATTATTAAAAACAGGTCATCCTGTTTATCCTGTCACGCGCACTATGGATATTGAGGAACAGGCGAAACATATCAGCAATCCTGCTGCGGTTATCGTTGCCGTAGGTGAGAGTGACTTGCATCCCATGTTATCTAAAATACCTAAAAACTGGCAGAAAAATTTGGTACTCATCCAAAATGAATTATTACCTAGAGATTGGCAACAGTATGATTTTCCTACGCCAACAATTGTTTCAGTCTGGTTTGAAAAGAAAAAAGGACAGGATGTAAAAGTAGTTGTACCCTCCCCTATCTGTGGCGCACAAGCAGTCTTGTTATTTGACGCATTACAAGCACTAGATATACCTGCTGAAATTATCAACAATGAAGTGAAAATGACAATGGAGTTAGTCCGTAAAAACTACTATATTCTTAGTAGTAATATCGCAGGACTAAAAACAGGCGGAACCGTTAGCGAATTATGGAGTAATCACCAAGACTTTGCTAAAGCCGTGATCACTGATATACATAGTTTGCAACAATATCTAGTCGGCGGAACTTTAGACAATGAAGTGTTGACTAAGGCTATGCTAGTTGCATTTGAGGGGGACCCTGAGCATACCTGTATGGGGCGTAGCGCACCCGCTCGGCTAGAAAGGGCATTGCAAATCGCAGACAGCGCAGGGCTTACTGTCAATACCTTACGGGAAATATCAAACTCCGCATAATTATAGAGAGATACAACAATGAAAATGAAAAAAATGTTACCTAAATTATTATCAATCAGTATCCTGACGGTTACCAGTGCTTTACTAGCACAAAG
>DRMS01000300.1 GCA_011322515.1 Leucothrix mucor | reverse complement strand
CCGTCTGCTAAATCAATAACTCGTGTTGGGATAAAGAACTGTACCCGCATATCAATATAATAATAAGGCCCTGCGGATAGGTCTGATCCGCCAATGGTTTTCTTGGGAAAACGACTACCTGAAAGATCTGCCCCCGTTACGGTCATAGTATAAGATGAGTCTTTTTGTGCGGGGTTTGTTCTTGCAAAGGTACAGGTTCCTGACTCAATGACTTTCTTTTCTAGAGGATAGGAAGATAGTGATCCATAGGTCTCTTTACCATAAACCTCATCCCCCCAACCTGACGGATTATAGATACACTGTGTTATATAGTATTCCATCCCATTGCCAATATAGTTAGCACCATTTTCGGCTAGTTTTTTCGCACCTAATTCCGAAATAAAACTAAACGGTTGTGGAATCGCTTCTGTACCCATTTTTTTATGGGTTGCAACACGAAAGTTATAATAGGTGTAGTAGCCATTTTCAAGCCCATTACCTATATCTCTTTTACCGTAAACATAATAGCCACGAAAAACACTACTAATAAGATCTAGCATAGGGCGAGCAGAAATTTCAATCGGCCCTATTTCAGGCGAAGTTGCGGTGGTTGCATTGGCAGTGCCATCATCTGCATTGGAGTAAATCCGTTGAGTGCTGGTAAAAGTTTCTCCATTCCAAGACTCGCCAGAGACTTTAACAGCCACAGAAAATGAAACCTGTTGCCCTTCATTAAATTCGCCCAAGTTACAAATGAGTTTAATATCGCCATTGGCTTCTGTAGTAATGGATGACGGTGGATTTGTTCCACCATCACCCGCAGGCGTACAGCGAGCAGGAATACGCTCAAAACCAACTGCTGCATGGGTAGACGGGTGTAAGATTTGCTCTAAAACAACATTTTTTGGATTAGCTTGTCCAGGCGTATAATTATTGGCGGTAACAGACCAGTTATAGATCACCGTATCCTGATTTCTAACCTGATTATTTTTCTCACCACAGTCATCTCCCGCATTAGCCTTTGCGGTATCGTTTGCACAATTACCATCGGCATTAAAAGGCGCAGTACCATCCTGAACCCCAGGACCAAAAGGCCCTAGCCCCAATGTAGGCAATGCATTTGCCGAAATTGACAGACTAAATAAGAAAAATACGACCAATAAGTTTGCTAGAAAGCGCAACATGATATCCCCTTTGATTATTTTTTTATAAGCCTAGGATCGTGTATAAAATATACTTCAACAAGCTAAGGAGGTTCCAAGCAATGATTTTACCCATCTTACTTGCTCTTTTGCTCCTGCTTGAATCATCTCAATCGTTGCCTAGAGCAACTATGTGCCTCTTGAGATGCTCCAATCAGGAACAAAAAAACAGCGCAATAGAGGTAAATTCATTACTTGGAACTTCCTAACTATAGTTTTTCACATAAATAATTGCACCCTTCGACTCCACTCAGGGAGCTGTACCCTGAGCGGAGTCGAAGGGTGCGGAAATTTAATAAATGAATGTCTATAGAGCTTGAATAGTCTAAAATTATTGCGTAGAGAGACTGTGCGTCTCTTTAAATCATCCATTAGAATTTTATTGGATAAGAAAAGTAAATAGACTCTACGCCTTCCCCAAGGCATAAGCGAAACTATCATTTTTTAGCTGAACTGATTGTTAATAAGTTAATACTTTACTTTTTTAATCAACAATAATACGAGCGCCTGTTTTCTGAATATTACGATTATTATTATGTTTCATCGTATCAAAAAACTGTTTAATTTGTGCTTTTGAGGCTGTCATTGGCTTCTTTAGTACCATCCATTTTACGCCTTCAGTACAAGGCGGTGTTGTGAAAGAGCCATTAAAACGATAATAATCTTTATCCTCAGGCATTAGTTTGGTATAGCTAAGATTTTCATCAATTTCTGCTGTTTTTCTTTCCTCTTTTGGCATTTTTTCCCAGATACTTTTAAGGATAGGGTTTTTATCACCTTCTTCAAACATCACGGCAACAACCGCATAGGTATTTTCTTTCTGATTACGATGTACAAAGTGAGCCTCTAAGGGAAAGCTTTTACCATCGATGGTATTTTCACTGGGGGTATGAAAATGGAACTGCTTTAAATCAAATGATTGTCCTTCAATTTTAATACTGCTTCCCTGTGCAATGTCAACTTGAATGGTGTGTCCGTTATTTACAACTTTTTTGACCTTGCCTTTATAGTCAAACTTTATGCTCGGTAACGCAACATCGAAGTTACTTTTAATATTAATAGGTGATTGGTTTACACCACTACCACAGAGTTTAAATTTTTCAGACATTTCAGCCCAATGTACAGGGCCAGTATCACCTTCATACCCCCAGTGAGCAGCATGGTGTTTTTCTGTTTTATGTTCACTCGTTTGAGGGGCTTCGGCATTTGCTTGAGTAGTAAGAGCAAGCAATATTGCACTAAATAATAGCTTATTCATAATATTATAACATCCTTATACAGCTTAAAAAATGATCTATTATATGATTTTGATATTTTAATAGCTATGAGTTTTACAGGGCTTATTATTACTAAAATATAATTTAGAGAGTGCTTAAGAAATGCT
>DRMS01000299.1 GCA_011322515.1 Leucothrix mucor | reverse complement strand
TCCAAATCGCTAATACGTTGCGCTTGCCATTGAATAAATTCAAGTAGCATATCAATGAGCGGGGTACGCTCATCTTCTGGAATGGATGGGAAATTAGGTTTGTTTGAACTCATGCGCAACATTATAGAATAAAAACTCTACAGTACCTGTGGATTATGAGAAGTTACTCTATTTGATAATAGTGTCCTGTATAGCGTTAAATTACCTATCTATTGTATAGATAACCATAAGCCAATCCCAATAGCGAAGCCACCCAGCAAGTGATACAGGCGTATTTGCTCCCCCAGAAAAATGACGGCAAGTAACGCGCCAAAAAGAGGCATTAGGTGGATATATTGACCACCAATACTCGCGCCTACTTTTGATATTCCATAATTCCATGCAAGATAGGCGAAAATAGAAGGGAATAGGGCGATATATAAAAGGGTAAGAATAGAAGCTTGATTTATTAATAGACCTACCTCGTCAAAGGGATTGAGCAGATAAATCGGCAATAAAAAGAGTAAGCCTACTATCATGGTCGAACCTAAAAAGCTGAGTGCGCTTAATTTTGTAGGTCGATAGCGCTTTAAGAGAATGGAGTAAATCGCCCAATCTAATGATCCCGCTAGTATCCATAAATCACCTTTATTGAAACTAAGTTGTTTAATGACCGCAATATCAAGTTTGCTGAGGATAATTAAAACACCAAGTAAAGAGATCATTACACCCATAGTCTGGCGAAAATTAATCGACTCATTAAAAAACAAGCTTGAAATAATCAGAATAAAAATAGGGATAAAGGAGTTAAGCAAGGTGCCATTCGTAGCGGTGGTGTATTGCAAGCCTATATATGCCAGCGAGTTAAACGCAGTCACGCTTAAAACAGCAAGTAAAAGCAATACACCTAGATTTTGTTTAATAATACCCCATTGTTGCAGGATTGGTTTGATAATAAACGGAAGGATAATAATCAATGCTAATGCCCAGCGCCAGAATGAAAGTGAGATTGGCGATGCTTGATCTGCTATAGCGCGACCTGCTATAAAATTACCAGCCCAGAAAAGGGGTGGTAGAAGTAGGATGAAATAAGGTTTCATAATGAGTGTCTGATTAAGTCGTTAGGTGTAGGGCAGGGTGGGTAAATTATAAAATAGTAATGAACTGAATGATTATAGTATCGTCATAATGATTGTTATTAAAAACTTAAGAGGAAACTATGTTTGTAATCAATATAAATAGCAAGGCTCTATTCATCACAGTCTTGACGCTTTGCACAATGCTATTTGCGGGGAATGCCTCTGCAAACTCGGCTCAAAAAGAGTTGCTTAAACTTGCAGATACCAAAGCAAGTGGCGAATATGTCAGAAGTCGTTTTTTAAAAGCAATGACCAAGACAATTAATCCTAATGCCACGAAAAAAGCGTTAATTATTGGTGATAGTCATGCACAAGATTTTCTTAATAGCGTACTGGAGAATAATTACTTAAAGCACTATCAAATTAAAACCCGCTATATTCCAACACGTTGCCAGATTTATCTAGGGGGAAACCATGAAAAATTAATAGCGCAAAAAGATAAAGCGTTGTGTGCGAAAGCAGATAATCTATCACGGGCAAAAGAAGAAATTGCTAAAGCAGATCTTGTTATTCTTTCTGCAAAATGGAGAAAGTGGGCAGCAGAAAGATTACCGCAGACGATTCAAAAATTGGGTATTAGCGCAAAGCAAAAACTAGTTGTGATTGGGGTAAAAAGCTTTGGTAGAGTCTCGATTAGAAAATACCTGCGTATGTCAGATGATCAACTGCGCAAACTACGCAATAAGATTGATGGTAATCAGGATGAAGTAAATGAAATTATGAAAAAAAGTATCAGCAAAAATGTGTTTGTTAATACCCATCAACTTATTTGCGGCACAACATCTACCTGTCCTCTTTTTACCAAAAATTTAAACTTAATTAGCTTTGATGGCGGGCATCTAACCCCAAAAGGTGCGCAGTATGTTGGTAAGGTTTTATTTCAGGGAGCTGTGCTGAGTAGCATTAAGTAAGGATGTTTCAAGGTTTCAAGTAATGAGTTTACCCCTGTTTGCGCAAATTTTTGATTCCTGATTGGAGTATATCAAGCGATGAATAATCGCTCTACGCAATGCTTGATAGGATTCAAGTAGGAGTTAAAGGGCAAGCAAGATGGGTAGAGTCAATGCTTGTAACTTTCTAGGTCATCAGATAAGTGGTAGTGATTGTAGATAGTAGTTGCTCATATATAAAGCTAATATTGATCCTAATGTTTTATAGGGGGAATTTATGAGAAAGCTAATCTATGCTGTTATCACAGTTGTGCTAATTTTATTTATGTATCCAATAGAAGGGGATGACTTAAACAACTCAGGAGCTAATCAAATGATATTAGTTGCAGGGAGTTAGTTTAATTTGAACCTTTGTATCTGTATTGCTTTCTTATTGCGTATTATGTTAGGGATCTCTGCAAGCCTAATAAAGTCTTGCTATACTCGCGTTTTTATTACCGTTAGAATAAATTGAGTTAAATAATAATGTTAAATATTTCAAAGAGTAGTCTAGCTTTTCTACTGATTTTTTCACTCAGTCTAAGCTTCTTAAATGGCTGTAGTGTGGGTTATGAAAATGTAAAACTAGAAAATGGCAATCGCCCTGTCGCACGTATTTTGACAAATAAGCAAAGGAAATCCATTAATGGTTTAGCCCGAGCATTGAAAGCGCTTGGACCTGATACCAGCAAGGCAGAGGCTGATGCTATAGCCTATGATGCAATTGTCTACCCAATGATTTTAGCGAATCAATATCATTTGGTTTATCCGCCACAATTACAAAATATTCTAGTCAACGCTAAACGCCGTGATCGTGGCTTATGCTGGCAATGGGCTGATGATATGACCGCTCATATGAAAAAGAAAAATTTAAAGACCTTTGATTTATTGAGAGGTACAGCGAATAGAAGGCTAAAGAATGAACATAATTCATTGGTCATTGTTGCTAAAGGTGGTGATTTTTATACTGGAATTTTACTAGACCCTTGGAGAAATTCAGGTGAGCTTTATTGGGCGAAAGTGACAAACGATGAAGATCCACAATACACTTGGCATAAATTTGTAAATTAAAGGATGAGGACGTAATAATCATTTTAGCAATCCCAAAAAAGCTGAAGCTTTCATTCCAAGGAGTGAAAGCTTCAGCTTCGTAAGATGACTAAAAAATAGGGCTACCAACTTAAGGTGGGACAAGTAAAGTCATAGCAAACAACCCGCACCCTTCGACAAGCTCAGGAAACCGCTTCCTGAGCTTGTCGAAGGGTGCGGGTGAATAGTAGAAACATTAACTGTCCCACCTTAAACTGGTAGCCAAAAATAGAAAGCAAATGTATTACGGATTACAGTTTGCTAACGAGTCATAACCGCTACCACCAAGGCAACTATCAGAACCTGAACCTCCATTCAATTTATCATTACCATTCCCTCCGTATAACTTATCGCGTCCACGATTACCATTAATCGTGTCACGTCCATTGCCACCATAAAGTTTGT
>DRMS01000298.1 GCA_011322515.1 Leucothrix mucor | reverse complement strand
TTGTTTCGCTATCAGGTGGAGCGCTATTAGCAAACCTTACTTCTGTTATCCTATTAGTTGCGGAAACAATTACCGTTCGTCGATAGTCTAAAATACAATTATTTATGCCGAACCTAATTTACATTATTCTCAGACGGTTACGTTCCCCCCTTATCTTTCTCATCCTTGTTTATGCAATTTCGATGACTGGATTTGTTTTTATTCCAGGTATAAATGATCAAGGGCAGACCTATAAAATGTCCTTTTTCCATGCATTTTATTTCGTCAGCTTTATGGGAACGACTATAGGCTTTGGTGAAATTCCTTACGCATTTACCGATGCGCAACGTTATTGGACACTATTTTCTCTTTATGCAACCGTCATCGCATGGTTGTACGCCATTGGTTCCATTCTTGGTGCATTTCAAGACCCTGCCTTTCGACAGCAATTAAAACGTAATGCATTTAACCGCAAAGTTCTCAGTATCCGTGAGCCTTTTTATCTGATTTGTGGCTATGGCGATACAGGTAGTCAATTAGTTCGCGCTTTAGCAAAAGAAGGGATTTTATCCGTCATTATTGATAATGATCAACACCGTATCAATGAACTTGAAATTAGTGATTTTGTGGTGCAACCATTATGGATATGTGCCGATGCATCACACTCAGAAGTGCTAGAAGGCGCAGGTATAAAGCATCCTTGGTGTACAGGCATTATCAGTCTAGCAAGTGATGATACCGTTAATTTAACCGTAGCAATTGTAGCGCAATTATTAAACCCAAGAGTACGATTAATCTCCCGCGCAGAAACCCCAGAAGCAGAAGCCAATATACTCTCTTTCGGTGCTAATGAAGTCATTAACCCATTTGAAATTTTTGCCTCTCATTTAGCGTTAGCACTGCACTCACCAAGCCTCTCTATTTTATTCGACTGGATGACCGCAGCACCTGGAGATCGCATAAAAGAACCCGTTTTCCCTAATCATGGCATGTGGATTATTTGTGGTTTTGGTAAATTCGGAGAGGCCTTATACCGTCATTTAAGCGATGAAGGTGAAGAGTTACGTATTATTGATGTGGATAGAAATAAGCGTAATGTCCCTGTAGGTACTGTCATAGGGCGTGCTACAGAAGCATCTACCTTAAAAAAAGCAGGGATAGAATCAGCGGTAGGTATTATCGCAGGTACAGAAAATGATGCGGATAATTTGTCAATACTGATGACTGCAAATGAAATCAATTCAAAAATGTTCCGTGTTGCTAGGCAAAATGAAGATCATAACGAGCATGTCTTCGAAGCGGCCGATTTAGACTTATTAATGCAACGCGGGCGAGTTGTTTCCAATAAAATATTTGCCCTAATTCGCACTCCTTTGCTGGGTGATTTTTTGCGTATTATTGCGCGCTTTAATAATAACCGCGCTAGTATACTAGTCAGTCGAGTAATAGGCGTAATTGATCACGAAACACTAGAGTTATGGGAAGTAAGGCTATTTCCAGACAAAGCTCCCGCCATATACAGTATGCTAGATGATCAGCAAATTCTGGTTAAAGACTTGCTAAGAGACCCCGCAAATCGTTGTAAAATAGTTCCTGCTGTGCCACTTTTTCTAAAGCGAGGTAAAGGCAACGTGATTTTACCTGAAGCAGACCGTATATTGCATAAAGGCGATAGAATCCTAATGTGCGGAACGCTGGAAGCACGCCAGCACATGAATACCCTCACCCACAGTATCAATGCATTAGGCTATGCGCTAACAGGAAAATATATACCTGACGGCTGTCTTTGGCGTTGGATACAGTCAAAGCGGAAGGTTAAAGAGGATGTTGAGAGTTGTGGGTAAGATTGGTGGAATCATTGCTTGAAACTTTCTTAAAGGTACAGGGAATTTAATAGCCTTTTTTATTCTCCTTCACCCAGCGTTCACTCCCATTGACTAACATCTCCTTCTTCCAAAAAGGCACGTTGCTCTTTAACTCCTCCATTAGAAACCGACTGGCTTCAAATGCATCTTTTCGATGTGCTGACCATACTGCAACTAATACAATTGGATCAGTAGGATAAATAAGCCCTACGCGATGAATGAGTAGAGTATTTAGCAAAGCCCATGTTTTATCGGCTTTATCGGCTAATCGATGTAGCTCTTTTTCTGTCATTATGGGGTAGTGTTCTAGAAACATGCTGGCAACATCATCACCTTCGTTAAAATCACGCATGGTACCTATAAACGTTGCAGTTGCCCCGTAGTTGCTTTTGCCTTTCATCGCCTGTTGTTCATAATCTGCAAGTAATGACCAAGGATCAAAGGGGGTTTGTTGTATTAGAATTTTTCGCATGGTTTTTCCTTGAAAAATAAAGGGCTTTTAGATCAGGGAGATTTATTAAGTAGGTGACCATAAATAGGCTACCAGTTTAAGGCGGGACGGTTCATGTTTCTGCTATTCACCCGCACCCTTCGACAAGCTCAGGAAGCGGTGTCCTGAGTCTATCGAAGGGCTAGTTCCCCGTGCTTGTCGAAGGGTGCGGGTTATTTGCCATGACGTTACTTATCCCGCCTTAAGTTGGTAGCCCATAAATATTTTAATCAATTTGTACAGGCTATTTTTCGATATTCAAGGCATTGTGTAGGTAAGCATAGTGAGCTATGCGACCGTAGCAATAATGCAGAAAATCGGAAAATAGACAAGCAAATGTTAGAATATTTATGATCACCTACTTATGCCTTCCTACTGATCCCGCTTATCTGGTGTGTTTATTAAGCAATGAGTAATTCATATTGTATTCATCATATATTATTACAATACGCTCAATAATAAAAATAAACCCAATCTGCAAACTCGCTACAATTTCTGCCCAATTTATCAGTTTTTGTAAGCGATAATTTTGCATTATAAACAAGCCATGAAATTATCATCCCAAATAATACTCAATCTTTTATTGATCATCATTGCCTTTAATGTACAAGCGCAAGGTGTGGCTGCGGGTGTGGTTATTAGTAATACTGTTGTGGTGACAGCAGATGGTCTTTCTGGTCAAGGTCTGCGCGCCTCTACAGAATTCATTGTGGCAGAGGTCTTAAATTTGGATTTGGTTTCACTGGATAGCGAGGAGGTGGCGGTGCTTAGTCCTGCAACTAATCGCATACTAACTTTCCAGCTAACTAATAGTGGTAATGGGACGGAATCATTTTCACTCGCAACTAATGCAAACCTAACGGGTGATAATTTTGACCCTGTGGTGACTTCAATCTGGATAGAAAAAAATAATAAGCAAGGTTTACAAGATGGAACGATTGGAACGACATCTGATAGCCAATATGGCGTTGCTATTCATCATATTTCATTACAGGCAGATCAATCGGTGATCATTTATGTAGTAAGTTCAATCCCTGATTCACTGCAACGATCAGCAATAGGCAAGCTTATTCTTACTGCAACATCAACCACCGCAGGCATCAGTAATCATAGTGTAGGAGAGTCAATAGCAACGGCTGGTGATAATGGGGTTGAGCTTGTTTTGCTTAAAGACCAAGGCAAGACAGAAGCATCAGGTGCTTATATTACAAACTCCTTAACGCTCAATATGAATAAATCAGTGGTCAGTATTGTAGATCCTTATGGTAAAAGCAGAATTATGCCAGGCAGTACTGTGACCTATAAAATAACGATCACTGCAGTTGGTGAAGGCATCGCTGAGAATCTAGTGATAACAGATCCAACGCCAGAGCATATGCAATATAAACTAGGCTCGATGAGACTGAATAATGTAGCGCTCAGTGATTCCAGTGATAATGATCAGGGAGATTTTAATCGTTCAAATGCAAATACAGCAACATTGATCTTAGGGCGGATACGGTCGTCGGATCATTATGAATTTTTGCTTAGTTATAGTATCAATTAATAAAATTTAAAATAAAGGGCTAATATGAAAACAATAAATACAATAAAAGCATCCATGATTTTTGGCGCATTGCTCATTGGTTTAACAACACTTGATGCAACGGAAAGACAAGGGCATATAGAAATAAAATCAACGGTAGAGGTTGTAACAACGGTTATTGAGAAGGGTGTAAAAGTGCAAAAATTAATACCCGCAAAAAAAGTATTACCGAATACCGTGCTTTTTTATAAAAATACGTTCAGGAATATCAGTGATAAACCTGCTGATAATATAAAGCTAATAAATCCAATCCCTAAACACACCTTGTATCAGATAGGTTCTGCTCGCGGGGTAAATAGTGATATTACTTTTTCTGTCAATGGTGGCAAGAACTGGGCAAAGCCAGAAGCATTAACTGTTTTGGATAATGAAGGTAATGCAGTCCCTGCTACAGCGAAAGATTACACCCATATTCGCTGGATTTACATGCAAGATCTAGCTCCTTCTGAACAGCAGACTGTAAGCTTTCAATCAAAATTGATGTAATCCTCCCCCTAATTACATCCGTTATATAATAAAAAACACAAATCAAAATGAGAATAACGATGAAAATAATTAAATTAATTCCCCTTTCTATTAGTCTTGCTACTTTGGCTTTTGCTAGTAGTTCTTGGGCTGCTGGTACTGCGTCTGGTACTAATATTGATAATACAGCGACTATTAATTACAGCGTAGGCGGTGCGGCACAGACTGAAATTGAAAGTTCAGAAGCGGGTAACAGTAATCCTGGTAGTGGTAATGGTGTAGCAACTACCTTTAAAGTAGATAAAAAAATTGATTTATTAGTTACCGCTTCTACAGGTACTAGCGTTGTGCCAAATACATCTGGTGCGCCAACCTCTTTAAGTTTTACACTTAAAAATGAAGGAAATAGTACAGAAAGTTTTAACCTAACACCAACTCAGGTCGCGTCAACAGGTGCTGATGATGTATTTGATACCTCTTCTTGCACCGTTACTACTCCTGCATTGCCTGTTTCATTAACGGCTGATGAGTCAACAAATGTTACCGTTCAATGTACAATTCCTGTTAGTAGCAGTATTGTTAAAAATGGCGCAAAATCAATGGTGGATTTGCTTGCAGAGGAATCAACAGGTTTAACAGAAACTGGCGGAGCTGATACGGCTGGCAGTGTCGATATTGTATTTGCAGATGATACGGGAACAAGCACAGATGCTGGCAATCGTAATGCTAAACATTCTGCTACTAACACCTACACAATTAATACTGCTGATCTGACCGTAATGAAAACTTCTGCTGTTACCAAAATGAGTATTAATGAAGCTGATGTTACGACTGATGCAAAGCGTATTCCTGGAGCAACCATTGAATATACAATTGCGGTATCTAATGCATCAGGAGCTTCGACTGCTACAGGAATTGTTATTAGTGATCCGATACCCGCAGACCTAAGCTACGTTAGTTGTGCTGTTAGTGGCGATGGTATTGGATCATGTAGCCAAGCGGCAGGTACTGTAACTTCAGCAGCATTTGATCTGGCCGCAGGAGAAACAGCAACATTAACCATCACTGCAACAGTGAATTAAGTTATTTTGGCTCCAGCTATCAAACTACATTAAACAGCTGGAGCCACGTAATAAGACCCCACTAAAAATAATAAAAATAATAAAAATGCACTCATTAACCCCAATAACAAATAGCAATAAACAGGCTAGCTCAAGCCTGCGCATACTGCTGTCTGTTATGATGGCATTATTACTTATTCTAAGCACAATAAACCCAATAAACGCAGCCACACTAGCCGACACTATTATCAGCAATACAGCAACCGCAAATTACTCTATTGATGGCTCACAAGAAACACTAAACGCATCTATAGCCATCACAACCGATGCTTACACCCCCTCAATTATTAGCTTCCACCGCCTTTCTGATGGTGGAGATGATACAGTGCTAATGCCCGCATCTTATAACAGCAGTGAAAGTGGTGGAAAGCTGTGGAGTCCTCTTAATAATATTAGGCGAATTAATGGCGATAAAGTGATATTTTCGGAGCCTGTAAAAATAGTGGATGCACATCAATTTATTGCTAATGAGCCTATTATTATTCGGGTGCAGGACTTTGATCAAAATCATGATTCTTTAAAAACTGAAACGATCTTTGTTACTGTTATCATTCCTGAAACAGGCGATAAAGAAGTGATTCAATTAAAGGAGACATCCCCCAGTTCAGGGATTTTTATTGGTGCTGTGCCAACACATTTGGGTACAGGTGTTAGTTTTGATGGTCAATTTAATGTGGCGCGTGGTGCAAAACTTACCGTAACTTATCGTGACCAAGTTGATAGCTCTGATATTAGCGCAACCGCAGCACTTATTGACCCTGTTGGTACGCTTAATTTAACTAAAATAGCGGATAAAGAAAATGCCTCAATTGGCGACTCAATTAGCTATGAAATTAGACTGCACAATAGCAGTGTCGATAAACCCTTAAATGATATAGAGATACGCGACACTTTACCTGTTGGGCTACGTTACCTCAACAAAACAGCGGTATTAAATAATAAAGCATTACCAGCCAGCGCCCTTATTATCCAAGGTCGTTCACTTATTTTTAAGCTTGGCAATATGCCTAGCAATGTGGATTCAGGATGGGTATTACGCTACAAAACAAAGGTTGGCATCAATACACCTGCAACAACGGCTATCAACTATGCACAAGCATTTTCTCAAAATGACACGTCTAATAGTGCTGAAGCTAGTGTAAAAATAAATGATGTCCTAATGACAAATACAACGATCATCACAGGGCGTGTTTATATTGGTTGTGAAAAAAATAACTCTAGAAAAGCACTAGCGAATGCTCGATTTTATACCGAGTCAGGGCGTAGTGTTTTAAGTGATCATGATGGCTATTGGCATATGGAAGGTCTTAGCCAGCAGGCGCATGTGATACAACTGGATATTGATAGCCTTCCTGATGGTTATCATGCCATTGAGTGCGGCGCGAATAATGACCATGCGGGTAGTTCTATTTCAAAATTTGTTGATAGCAAAACACTTTGGCGTGCTGATTTCTATGTGGCGAAATATAAATCATCCTCTTTGCACGAAGGAGATAATACAAAGAATACTAAGGTAAAACGTAGTGATCCATTAAAAAAATACACTAAACAATTCGCAAATAATGCTAAGGCAGGTTTTGAGATTTTATGGCCGCCGCATCAGTATGTGCCTGCTATTGCCTCCACAAAAATAGCGATAAAATATTCACCCAAAAATAAAATAAAACTACGCCTTAATGGCAAGCCCATTAGTATGCTCAATTACGATGGGGGGGTGACTAATACATTAGGCACACTGACTATTCGCCGTTGGCGAGGGGTTGATATAAATACCAAGCAGCGAAATAATAGTTTAACGGCTATTTTATTGGATAAAAATGGCAAGGAAATAGATCGAAAAACACATATCATCCACTTTTCAGGAACGCCGTCGAGTGTTGACTATTTGGAAAAAGAATCGCTATTGATTGCCGATGGAAAAAGTGTACCCATTATCACTATCCGTGTAAAAGATGAAGATGGTTTCCCCATGCGTGCGAATACGCATGGCTATTTCAGTCTTAAAAACAGTGATTATCAAAGCAAACAAGATGATGAGGAGTCAATGGATGATGCGAGCATCAAAGGCAAGCATAAATATTATATTAAACAAGGTGGAATAGCACAGATCAAGCTAACGCCGACCTCACGATCTGGCAAGGTCAGTCTTGATATTATTCTTGGCAATAAAACACAAACTATTAATGTTTGGCTAAAGCCAAAATTACGTAACTGGATTTTAGTTGGTATAGCCGAAGGTACATTGGCGCATAGAAAATTAACTGGAAATATGCGCTCACTAGCCGATAAGGGCATTACTGAAAATTATCAGCAGGGTCGTATCGCCTTATTTGCCAAGGGTAGAGTCAAGGGTGACTATCTGCTAACGCTCTCTTATGACACGGCTAAAAAACAGGGTAATCCCAATAATGAAAAGGGTGCTGAGCTGGGTGGAAATATTGATCCTGAGGCGTGGTATACCGTTTATGCGGATAAATCTAGCAATCAATATGAAGCAACCAGCTCCAATAAGCTATTTCTTAAGCTAGAGAAAAATCAATTTTATGCCTTATTTGGTGATTATCGCACAGGCTTGACGGTGACTGAGTTATCACGCTATGAACGCGCATTGGGTGGAATACACAGTGAATATAAGGATGATAAAATTAGCTATAATTTCTTTGCCAGCCATACCGAAAAACGCCATCAGCGCGACGAAATAGCAGGTGATGGAACTTCAGGATTGTATTATCTAAGCCGTTCTATTGTGCAAAACAGTGAAATAATCCGTATTGAAACACGCGACCAATTTGACAGTGGCAAAGTGGTCACATCACGCAAGCTAACGCGCCATAAAGATTATGATATTGATTATAATAGTCGCACTCTATTCTTTAAATTCCCTATTTCTGGACGCGATAAAAATCTCAATACTAATTTTATTATTGTTGACTATGAAACGGATGATGGCAATAAAAAAATGCTAACCGCAGGGGGGCGTATTGCGATGAAATTTGATAAGGGTAAAGCAGAAACAGGGCTTACATTGCTACATGAAGGTAATAATGATAACTCAATAGGTCGCTTAATTGGATTTGACGGCAACTACAAACCAACTGATAAGCTTGAAATAAAAGCAGAAATTGCACAATCACAAACCAAAAGCAATAGTCAAAATATAAAAGGTAAAGCATGGTTGTTAGAAGCCAAGAAAACCACTCTCAAAAGTGAAACTAGCGCTTATATACGTCATAAAGAGGATGGTTTTGGTCTAGGTCAGCAGAAAATTAGTGAACAAGGTAGTCAGAAAATAGGCATTAATAGCCGCTATAAATTAGAGGCTAAAACACAGCTTAAAGGCGAGTTATCGCAACAGAAAAACTTACAGCATGGCGATACAACTCAGCGTCTTTCTATCAAAGCGGATAAGAAATTTAACCGCGCCAGCCTATCAGTGGGAATGCGTTATTCGAGAAATAAAAGCAGCAATGAAAGCTCACAAACAACCGCACTTTTATTAGGTGGCACACTTTCAACTAAGGACAAAAAAGCCACCTTGCATGGCAAACTAGAGAAAAATTTAGTGGGAAGTAATCACACCATTAATGATCCAGACCGTGCCACTGTTGGTGTTGATGTTGTGGTCACTGATAAAGTCTCTCTATTTGCGGAGCATGAGGTCAGTGATGATGGCGAGTCAATCACACAAAGCTCCCGCGTTGGTATTAGCAGCCCGTTATGGGAGGGCGCTAAAGTGAAAACCTCTATTAATCGTGAAGATCAACTCGATAAGTCAATGGTCTACGCAATGGTGGGATTATCGCAGCATGTCAAGTTAAGTGATCAGCTTATTATTGACTTTACGCTGGATCATGCCACCACTATTGACTCAACAATAAAGCAATCAACCGCAACGGATAATAGCATCCCTGATCATGGCAGTACTCGTGATGATTATATTGCTACAGCTCTTGCTTATAAGTGGAACAATGCTAACTGGAGTACATTAGGACGCATTGAATTACGTGATGGTGAGCGTGAAGATAAGATCAATCTGCAACTAGAACTTGATCATAAAATAGCAGATGGCAAGCGCCTTAATGCCAAAATAAAATCACTGCATGCAAAAAAAGACAATAGCGATACGCGCCAGCAAACAATAGTCAGTATGGGGGCGGCATGGCAACCCTTTAATGCCCGTTACAGTGTGCTTGAACGCCTTGATTATATTGATGAATCAGATAGTCATAAGGGCGTTAGCAAACACAGCAGAAAACTGATTAATAATATTCATATCAATAAGAAAATAGATGATTTTGATGTTGGTTTACATCACGGTATACAACATATTTTGGCAACCGATGATGCTGAACAACAAAAAAATAGCACCTTAGATGTTGGTTTGATCGAGGCTAACTATAAATTAGATAAGCTCTGGTCGATTGGTGCACATATAGGCTATTCGCATGATTGGGAAAATGACAATTTAGAAAAAGTAGCAGGTGTTTCGGTCAGTGCATCACCTGCTAAAAATACCAAAATTAGCCTTGGATATAATATTGAAGGCTTTAGTGATAATGAATTTGATACGAGTGGCTATACGGCTGAGGGATTCTTTACGCAGATTTTGTATAAGTTTGATCAGGAGTCATTGAAGCTTAATGAAAAGTATGCTCGATAAATCATGGAAAACAAAGAAGATATAAAAAAACCTCTTATCCCTATATTTGGAACATGAGAATAAAAAATTAGACTTTATTTCTAGGGCATGGAGTTTACGAAACAAACCAATTGAAGACGTTCCAAGTAATGAATTTACCAATATTACGTTGATTTTTTGTTCCTGATTAGAGCATCTCAAGAGGTGCATAGTTGCTCTCTACGCAACGATTGAGATGATTCAAGCAGGAGCAAAAGGGCAAGTAAGATGGGTACAATCATTGCTTGGAACTTCCTTATAACACAATCTATTAACAATACCCCATAAAAATGAAAATAATAAAAGCCCTCATCGCACTACTACTTGTATTGGTATCAGCCAATACCCTTGCATGGTATGACACCAATAATGCAACGACCGCACCTAACTGGCATTACCGCGTGCCTATCAATGTGCCTGCAAATGCCACTATCAATAGCACCATTAAATTCGACGTGAATTTTAATACCTTAATGACTCAGCTTGGGGTTACAGGAACATTCGACAGCAACTCACTACGTATCGTGCGCCCCAATGAAGCACTTGTACTACAACAAGAATACTCAGAGCGGCTATATAATGGCGTACTCGATCCCGCTTCAAATGCTCAGGGCGAAATTAAATTCATTCTTGAAGATGCAGGTCCCAGTGTTTACTACCTCTATTTTGATAGCATTGAAAATGGCGCTAAAGCAATAAGCTCTCAAGCACCAATCAATGGTAACTTTGAGCACTCCGATGGAGCAATCCCCACGGGTTGGATAACTTCTAGCATAAATGCCAATGGCGCACAGAACAATGAGGTTTATGACACTACTTATGGCGACAACTATAGCGGAACACTAACGTGTAGTGACCAAGCAATCAATAATGCTGACACCTCGCCAAATAACACAAATAGCCCTGCTTCAACCACGGGACGAAAATGGCATTTACTCGGTTATCGTAATAAGTGCGAGGATGGTCCTAACGGGCAAAAAGAGAAAATAACGATCAGTAAGTCCATTACGGTTCCTGCAAGCAATATGGGACGCTTGAACTTCTTTTTTCAACTACAAGCCTATGACAGTATAGATTATGACCTTTTTCAGATAAGCATTGACAATACAGTCATTGATCACACTCAGTTAAATATTGCCAATACAGGCAATGCACTCACCATTAAAACAACAGGAATTGGTCGAAGAAATCAGTATTCTGTTTCTTTAGTCGATGCAGGTTGGCAACAAGGTTCTCTCAATTTAGCCCCTTACGCAGGTCAAACAATAACAGTTAGTTTTAACACTACTTTTGCTACTGATAATGTTTTTCGTAGCTGGGTAAAACTTGATGATATTGAATGGAGTCTTGTGGTTGCCACACTAGGCACAGCTGAAATGCAACTACCTGAAATATCCATGAAAAAAACCAGTGCAACAATCTCCGACCCTATCAATGGCGCAATATCACCAAAAGCGATCCCTGGTGCACTGATTGAGTACACGATTACCGCAACCAATAACGGTGCTAGCGCAACAGACAACAATTCAATCGCCATTGTAGACGCAATACCCGCATCAACAGCGCTTTATGTTGCAGATATTGCAAGTGCGGGAAGTGGACCTGTAAAATTTAATAATGGTGTGGTTGCAAGCGGGCTTTCTTATAACTTCTTAAGTTTAGGCAGTAACACAGATAATATTAGCTTTTCAAATGACGGTGGTGCGAGTTTTAACTACACGCCTGTTGCAGATGCAGATGGTGTGGATACTAATGTAACTAATATTAAAGTAACACCAAGTGGGCAGTTTTCAGCTAAAACAGCGGCAGATGCACCTGCTTTTCAGGTTCGCTTTAGGGTGTTGCTACGTTAAAAAATACGCTTCCCTCGCTCTACACAGGAGCATGGGAACACAGAGTACACAGAAAAAAGAATAGTTTTCAGATAAATAATTTCCTGATAAAAGGAGTGAAAGCTTCAGCTTTTCAGTCATCAAGATAAAATTTAATAAGGAAGTTTCAAGTAATGAATTTACCTATATTGTGCTGATTTTTTGTACCCAAGAGGCATATAGTTGCTCTACGCAACTACACAACGATTGAGATGATTCAAGCAGGAACAAAAGGGCTAGTAAGATTGGTAAAACCATTGCTTGGAGTTTCCTAAGTGAATCTCTATCAGGACACTATTATTAAATAGAAATGTAAGTTATTGAGTTTTAATACAGGTATCCTGTATAGAGAGGGAAAAGCTGAAGCTTTCATTCCAAGGAGTGAAAGCTTCAGCTTTTCAGTAAAATACACTATCTCAAGAACAAACGCTCTAACACACAATACTGTTTTATCAACCTCTATTTTATTTTTAGAGGGAGAGCTCTATACCTAAAATACTACTTCTTAGGCATATAAATATCAGTACAAGTCCCTTCCGCAACCTCAGCTGCAAAGTTAAGTGTTTCAGAAAGGGTAGGGTGAGGATGAATAGTCAGTCCAATATCTTCTGCATCGGCTCCCATTTCTAGTGCTAGCACGGCTTCGGCGATTAATTCACCTGCATTAGTGCCAACAATACCTGCACCAATTAACTGACCTGATTTTTTATCAAATAAGACTTTGGTTAGTCCTTCATTGCGTCCAATACTTAACGAGCGACCACTGGCTGCCCATGGGAATGCGCCTTTTTTAATGTCGAT
>DRMS01000297.1 GCA_011322515.1 Leucothrix mucor | reverse complement strand
TGGCAAGGTTTAAGCATAGGCGCAGGGCCACGTGGTAGCATCTCACTCATTCGCGCCGCCCGTGCGCAAGCGATGTTAAATAATCGTGACCATATTACACCTGATGATATTAAGGACGTAGCACTGCCTGTTTTAAGGCATCGGGTTGGACTAGCTCCTGAAATGGAGTTAGAGGGGTATAGTACGGATCAGATTATTTTGGGGATTTTGGAGAAGGTTGAAGCGCCTAGGCAGTGATGATAAAACAAGATAGCTTGTGTTGAGGTGCGCAATACAAGGGGTATAATTTGGTAACGAGAAAATATTATTAATGAGGTATTACTGGCTTTATTTAATTTATGGGCTATATTATATAGCCCATAAATAATAGGTGATTTAACTAAAGTAAAAATAAAACCTATATTATGTCATGGTTAATTATTAACATTATAACAAGGTCTAATAAAAATGCATTTGAAAAATATCTTTACATTTGGGGAGTCTGTCGATGGGTATGACCGTTTAGTTTTAAATGAACGAGAAGCAAGAGCGGGTGCAGGTATTTTATTTCTTTTTGCTTTTTTATCCTTTTTATATGCGTATCAAAATATGAATTTTCGTTTTACTAAAATTTTTATTACTTTTTTTATGATTGATTTTATTATTCGCGTTTTAATTAATCCTAAATTTTCACCTAGCTTAATTGCTGGTCGGCTATTTATCGCACATCAAAAACCTGAATATGTCAGTGCCACTCCTAAACGATTTGCTTGGAGTATTGGACTAGTTCTTTCAGTCGTTATGTTTGTATTAGTGGTTATTTTAGAAGTCATGGCACCCATTAAAATTGCCATTTGTCTCTTTTGCTTAAGCCTCGTTTATTTTGAAGCTGTTTTTGGTATTTGTATTGGTTGCGTGCTTTATGCTTTCATTACCAAACAGCCCACTAAATACTGCCCTGGTGGCGTATGTGAAATAACCCAAAAAGAGGCCGTTCAAACCATTAGCCCTGCTCAACTTATTATTATTGCTAGTGCGCTGACTATAGCTGCTTATTTTACCTATCTCGTATATTAAGGAACGAGCACGAAACAACTTCCCGATTTCTAACTTGCTTTTTTATCCCAGTTTGGATGATCTCATTCGTTGCGTAGAGTAACTATGCACCTCATGAGTTCATCCAATCTGAAATAAAAATTCTGCGTTAGAACTTCGGGAAGTTATTCCGTACACGTTCCTAAGGAACAAGCACGAAACAACTTCCCGATTTCTAACTTGCTTTTTTATCCCAGCTTGAATCCTATTAATTATTGTGTGGAGTGACTATGCACCGCCTCTTGATATACTCGAATCAGGAGCAAAAGGGCAAGTAAGATGGGTAAATTCATTGCTTGGAGCTTCCAAGGATTTACAATACGTCAATTGGCTACCAACTTAAGGCGGGACAAGTAAGGTCATGGCAAATAACCCGCACCCTTCGACAAGCTCAGGGAACTAGCCCTTCGGTAGACTGAGGACACCGCCCCTTCGGTAAACTCAGGACACCGCTTCCTGAGCTTGTCGAAGGGTGCGGGTGAATAGCAGAAGCATGAACTGTCCCGCCTTAAACTGGTAGCCCGTCAATTTATCAACACAGATTTATCTCTCTTGAAGTTTCCTGATAACTAAAAGATCAAACCAATAGACCACAATACAGCCTAATGCATACATCACTAAATCAGAGACGCTAAAACTTGTTCCAATAACAATGCGGGCGAGCCCACCTTGAGCGAGTCCAAGCTGATCTGCCAAGTGAAAATATTGAGCTATTTCAACTACGGTTGCGAAAATGAAAATACTGATCGCTAATGGTTTTGAACTGACATTAATAACAACCTTGAGCATAAAATAAAGCAGAATAACGACTAGAAAATCACCAATGTAATGACGGATGAAATGATAGTCATTGAGCTTAGTGGCGATAATAACTTCAGTGATAAAAAGAATGATGGCTAGTGTTGCATAGGTTAATTTACTCATATTGGCATCCTCACTTATCAAATTTCATCTTGATGACTAGAAAGCTGAAGCTTTCACGCCTTTGTATCAGGACATTATTTCTTCGAAAAACTATAGGCTATTCTGTAAAACTACAAGCAATACAAGTTGTGTGTTTATTGGCTACCAATTTAAGGCGGGACAAGTAACGTCATAGCAAAAACCCGCACCCTTCGACAAGCTCAGGGAGCTAGCCCTTCGGTAGACTCAGGACACCGCCCCTTCGGTAGACTCAGGACACCGCCCCTTCGGTAGACTCAGGACACCGCTTCCTGAGCTTGTCGAAGGGTGCGGGTGAATAGCAGAAACATGAACTGTTCCACCTTAAACTGGTAGCCCTTTTTTGCATATTATCTTCGTAAAGCCAAAAACGCCCCAGCACTCATCATAATACCCCCTGCGGTGCGGTTTAGGTGCTTTATGCTACGCTCTGATTTAAATTGCTGTCGTGTAGATGCGGCACTAAAGGCGATTAGCATGAGTCCTAGCATTAAAGCAACAAGAGTTAAACTACTCGCTAGTATAATATCAGCTTGATTTAATACGCTTAAATCCATAAACGTGGGTAAAAATGTGATGTAGAAGAGTATCACTTTTGGGTTGGATGCGGAGATTAAAAAGCCTTGAGTAAACCCTGAAATCCATGAGGTGCTGGTTATATTGGTATTGTTATTAGCGGCAAGATTGGGTTCTACTTTTGCAGTCCACATTTTCCAACCTAGATAAAACAAATAAGTAGCACCAATAAAGCGAATGGCGGTGAATAAACTACCCCAGTTTTCAGCAATGGCGGCTAAACCTAGTGTCGCCATAATGAGATAGAGAATATCACTGATCGCTATTCCTAATGCCAATGGGTAGCAGGCTTTTGCCCCTGCTGTTAGTGCATGGGCTAAAATAGCAAATACTCCAGGCCCTGGGGTAATAGCAAAGATAAAAATAGCGATAAAAAAAGTAATTGCAGCTTCAAAAGGCATGTTTGGCTAATCCATTTTATCCACGAATTGACGCAATGCCGCTTTAAAATCATCTCCTAACTCACCATGTTGCGTCGCATATTCAACATTTGCCATCATATAGCCTAGTTTTGAGCCGCAGTCATGGCTACTACCTGACATATGGAAAGCATTGACTGTTTCCTGTTCCATTAAGGTTGCAATGGCATCGGTAAGTTGTATTTCGCCGCCTGCTCCACGCTTTGTTTCTTTTAGTAAATCCCAAATTTTATTGGACAACACATAGCGTCCAACCACTGCCAGATTAGAGGGTGCTTCTTCTTGCTTTGGTTTTTCGACAACCTGTGTCATTTTTGCAGACATACCTGCATGAAGACTAGCGCCATTAACATCTGCAACGCCATAATGGCTAACTTTCTCCATTGGCACTGGCTCTACCATTATTTGGCTAGTCCCTGTTTGATCAAATAAACGCATCATTTCAGATAGGTTTTCTGTTTTTAAATCACAGCTATATGCATCAATAATCACATCAGGCAATAACACCACAAATGGATCATCACCCACGGCAGGTAAAGCACATAAAATAGCATGCCCTAAGCCTTTTGCCTCACCTTGACGCACATGGATAAAGGTGACATCAGGAGAAATTGCATGTATTTCTTTTAATAATGCATCTTTATTTCCCCGAATTAGACTTTCCGCTAGTTCAAAATTCACATCGAAATGGTTTTCTATGGCACTTTTACTAGAATGCGTTACCAGCACAATTTCTTTAATCCCCGCCGCAACACACTCATCAACGATATATTGAATCATTGGTTTATCAACCACAGGAAGCATTTCTTTAGGAATAGCTTTTGTCGCTGGCAACATGCGGGTGCCAAAACCAGCAACAGGAATAACGGCTTTACGAAGTTTTGTTTTCATAACTCTCTCTCTTTTTTGTTAGCTCTAAGACTAATTATCGCATATGTTACAAGATATTATGATAACGGTTATCTGTAAATTATTATTAAAGGTCAATTAATCAGTCATTATTAGCCGTGCAATAAGGAAGTTTGGCTACCAGTTTAAGGTGAGACTTAATGTTTCTGCTATTCACCCGCACCCTTCGACAAGCTCAGGGAGCTAGCCCTTCGGTAGACTCAGGACACCGCCCCTTCGGTAGACTCAGGACACCGCTCCCTGAGCTTGTCGAAGGGTGCGGGTTATTTGCCATGACGTTACTTGTCCCGCCTTAAGTTGGTAGCCCCTAAATACACTGCACAATTACTGCATATTATTTCCTGAAATTCCACATCACTATTTTTTATGACTACGGTAAAATTAGTGCTATGAAACGACTCAAAAATATCCTATTACTATTAATCTGCGCGCTACTCTTTCTTATCTACTTTCCTGACGAGAAAAACTATATGCCTGTTGCAAATGCAACGCTTAAGGATTGGAACCCTAAGTCATTTTGGTATTATCCTTGGGGTCGTTCAATTACTCATAAAGGGATTGATATATTTGCAAAAAAAGGGACTAATGTTGTTGCGAGAACATATGGTCTAGTTATTTTTGCAGGGTATAATGGTATCGGTGGCAAGGCTGTGATTGTATTATCTAATAAACTTCATTTGCATTATTACGCTCATTTAAAAATGATCAATACAACAAAATTCACTTTTGTCTCTGCTGGAGAAAAAATGGGTGAAGTCGGTAGCACAGGGAATGCCAAAGGAAAACCTGCGCACTTGCATTACTCCATTTCTCGACTTATTCCACAACCTATGGACTGGGATTTTAATGTACCACAGGGATGGAAAAAAATGTTTTATATTGATCCTGCATTAAATCTTGCAGCCAAATAGAACGAATAAAAACAATGAGTTATATTTTTATATTTTATCCTATAGTTTTTCAGATAAATAATTGCACCCTTCGACTCCGCTCAGGGTACAGCTCCCTGAGCGGAGTCGAAGGGTGCGGAAATTTAATAAATGAATGTCTATAATACCAAAACAACGTATACAAGCCTATGAAAGCCCATATTCTAATTGTCGATGATGATGCACATATCCGCGATGTTATTGCATTTGCCTTAGAAAAAGCAGATATGCAAGTACAACACGCCTCTGATGGACGAGAAGCGCTGGATATTTACCATAAAAATCCACAGATCGACCTGATTGTGTTGGATATTAATATGCCAGAAATGGATGGATTGGAGATGTGCCGTGAGCTACGCAAAACATCACAAACCCCCCTTTTATTTCTCTCATCCCGTGATGATGAAATTGACCGCATTCTAGGTTTAGAGCTAGGCGGTGATGATTATGTCACCAAGCCTTTTAGTCCGCGTGAATTAGTCGCTCGTATTAATGCCATTCTTAAACGTATTCAGCCACAAGCAACACCACAAAAAAGTACACCTATTATCCAGCATGGCAAATTAAAAATTGATGATGAACAGCATGTTATTTGGTGGGGACAACAAACCGTGTCACTCACTGCCACTGAGTTTTCCATTATCCGCCAAATGGCGCGCTACCCTACTAAAGTTTATTCACGCGAGGCAATTATGAACAGTGCGTATGAGATGAATATTCATGTCAGCGACCGCACCATTGATAGTCATATTCGCCATATTCGAGCCAAATTTTCTACCATTGGCTGTGATAAGATTATTGAAACACTGCATGGTGTTGGCTATAAACTTTTTCCATGTCGATAGAAGCGACTATAGTTTTTCAAATAAATAATTTCCTGATAAAAGGAGTGAAAGCTTTAGCTTTTCCGTCATTAAGATGAAATTTAATAAGTGAACGCCTATAACACTAATAAAAAGCTCTACCGTCTACGCACCTTACTGCTATTGGTGGCGTTATCCATCTTATTACTGCCTCTTGCTAGCGTGCTTTATTTTCGTTTTTATGAAAATGAATTGGTGCGACAAACAGAAATGGAGTTAATCGCACAATCTGCGGTTATCTCTGCGACCTATCGAGCCTTTATCAACCAACAAATTCAACCTAAAAAAAGCTATGGCATTGTAACAGAAAGCTCTTTATCCAATAGACGCAGTGAGCATTACACCCCCGTTGCTGCTAGCATCGACTTATCACAACAAAAGGTACTACCAAGACGAAAAAGTGCCAAATCTGTTTATAATCCACCTGATAATTTTGCCATTAACGCAGGTGTAGAACTACAGCAAATATTAAGAGACAGCCAGCAAGTAACATTAGCAGGCATGCGTGTACTGGATTTTCATGGCATTGTCGTGGCAGGACGCAATGAACGCGGTTTTTCACTGGCGCATATAAAAGAAGTCAAACAAGCGTTGCAAGGTCAATACAGTAGTGTGATCAGACAACGTATTTCAGATCAAGCCCCACCCCCCATCGCTTCCATCAGTCGTGGCACGGGTATTCGTGTTTTCACTGCATTTCCTATTATGGATGGTGATATGCTCTATGGCGTAGTGTATTTATCACGCACACCACAAAATATTCTCAAACACCTTTATGCGGTCACAGGACGCGTGCTGATTGCCTCTGCAATTGTATTAAGCATCACCCTGCTACTCGCCTTTTTTGTTTCCTCACGCATTGTTCGTCCAATAAAACAATTAACCGATCAAGCACTAAAACTCACCAAAGGAGAAATCATCACCGTTAGCGAACTAGAGAAACCAGGCACTTATGAACTATCCAAACTATCCCACAGCTTCGCCACCATGTCGCAGACCTTGCATCAACGTAGCGACTATATTCGCCAGTTTGCGGCGCATGTATCGCATGAATTCAAAACACCCCTCACGGCTATTCAAGGTGCATTGGAATTACTGCAAGATCATATGGATGATATGCCCAGCGAGCAGCGACAAAAATTTCTCAACAATCTGCAAGATGATACGCAACGCTTAGAGAAACTAGTCACACGCCTATTAGAACTGGCTAAAGCCGATGCTATGCAAGCCTCAGATAAAAGTGCAGACCTTGTTGCCAGTTTGCAACGATTTAAAAATCGCTATCAAGAAAAAGGTCTACTATTAACCATCAGCCCAGATACCTACCCTGCAAAACTAGCCATTGCCAATGATGTACTAGAAACCATCTTCACCAATTTATTTGAAAATAGTTTGCAGCATCATGCAGATAAGGTAGAAATCACTATATCAGCAGTAGAAAACCAACTTAAAATCAGCCTACATGATAATGGTGACGGCATCTCTGCCGCTAATACAGAGCGCATCTTTACACCTTTTTTCACAACACGCAGAAATCAGGGAGGCACAGGACTTGGGCTAGATATTGTGGCTTCACTATTAAAAACTTGGAAAGGGGATATTCAATTGCAGGAAGTTGATAACGGGGCTGCTTTTTTAATTACTCTACTACTTGTCTGACATAGTAGTATTCCCGATTTATAAAAGGTGTAATAATGAAATATAGGTTTCTTAGGAACGTGCACGGAATAACTTCCCGAAGTTCTAACGCAGAATTTTTATTTCAGATTGGGTGAACTCATGAGGCGCATAGTCACTCTACGCAACGAATGAGATCATCCCAAGCTGGGATAAAAAGGCAAGTTAGAAATCGGGAAG
>DRMS01000296.1 GCA_011322515.1 Leucothrix mucor | reverse complement strand
GCTTTAGTAATACCCATTTCTTCAGCATTGATCATTGCATTGAGAGACCATTTGACAATATTGAACCACTTGTCATCGCCTTGGCGTACAACAGGGCCTAACGGCTCTTTAGAAATAACCTCAGGCAGTACAACCGCATCATCTGGCTTAGCTAATTTAATGCGTAGTGCATAAAGTTGAGATTGATCCGAGGTCAACATATCACAACGACCTGCTTCAAAGCCTTTAATGGTTTGATCTGAGGTATCAAAGGTGATGGCTTTAAATTTCATATTATGCGCTTTGAAATAATCAGCAAGGTTAAGCTCTGTGGTTGTACCTGCTTGAATACAAACCGCAGCACCGTCTAAATCATTAACACTTTTAACGCCTAGCTTTTTGCTCACCATAAAGCCTTGACCATCGTAATAGTTTACGCCAGCAAAGTTTAATCCTAGAGAAGCATCACGGGTTAATGTCCATGTGGTATTACGAGACAACATATCAATCTCACCTGACTGAAGTGCAGTGAAACGCTCTTTAGCGGTTAATGGATTGAATTTAACTTTTTTTGCATCACCCAATACAGCGGCTGCAACCGCACGACAGGTGTCAACGTCAATTCCTGTCCATTTGCCATCTTTATCAGGCGCTGAGAAACCTGCTAAACCTGTGGTTACACCACATTTTAAAACACCTGCTTTTTTAACATCTTCTAATGTACTCGCATTTGCTACTGTTGAGAAAATCGCTGTTATTGCTAATCCTAAAATTATATTTTTTTTCATTTTTTTCCATCCTCTGTTATAAAAATTGATACTTAAATCCTACAAATAATCAAGCATCACTACATGACATGACTAATACTAGTAAAGATTTAAATAATAGCTCATTAGAAACAATGTTCAGAAATAATAAGCTACTTATATACGCATAATACCGATAAAATGTTATTAGACAAGCTTGGAAGGGAGGGGAATTTATACAAAGAATCATACAAATAACTATTTTTTATTTTTATTCAGTATAATGATTTTTTAAAATACTCTGATAAAGAATATCTTAAAAATAAAGCAAATAGTGGATAGTTTTTTGTTATATTTGAAGTTAATAAAGAGGTAGGATTGTTTTATTGTTGTTTGTCAAACTGTTTAATCAGAGCAGAGGTATCAGATCGAGCATGCTCATTCAGTTGGAGTTCTTTATATTTATTATCAACAAACTTAGCTAAAGGCAGTTCTACTTGCAAACGCTCCGCCTCATCAAAGCAAATAGCTAAATCTTTTCGCATCCAATCAATGGCAAAACCAAAATCAAATTGATTATCCATCATGGTTTCAGTGCGATTGACCATTTGCCACGAACCCGCCGCACCATGTTGTAAGGTATTAACCACCGTTTGTGCATCAATCCCCGCTGCCTTAGCAAAAGTCAAAGCTTCTGATAAACCTTGTAAAATACCCGCAATACAAAGCTGATTCACCATTTTACAACGCTGCCCATAACCAACCGAGCCAATTAATGAAATTGCCTGCGCATAGCATTGCATAATAAGATGAGCTTGCTGATAAATACCCCTATCACCACCCACCATAATAGTTAAACAGCCTTTTTCAGCGCCAACTTGACCACCAGAAACAGGTGCATCAAGAAAATGAGCCTGATGTTGTGCTGCAATTTGCGCTAACTCACGCGCTAAATTAGCCGATGTCGTTGTATGGTCAATAAGGATGGTATTGGCTTTAATCGCAGAAAAAATACTCTGATTTTGTTTATCATCACCACAATAAATACTGCGCACATCATTATCATTGCCTACACAAGTTATCACAATATCGGCATTTTTAACCGCATCCGCAGGTGTTATTGCGCTTTGACCTGTATACTCTGTTAGCCATTTTTCAGCAACACTTGCGGTACGATTATAAACAGTCAGCGTAAAATCATTATTGGCAAGATGTCCTGCCATTGGGTAGCCCATAGCACCCAAACCTAGAAATGCGATATTGATAGTCATAGTGATTTTGCTCTAAATTGCTAAGGAACGTGCACGGAATAACTTCCCGAAGTTCTAACGCAGAATTTTTATTTCAGATTGGGTGAACTCATGAGGCGCATAGTCACTCTACGCAACGAATGAGATCATCCCAAGCTGGGATAAAAAGGCAAGTTAGAAATCGG
>DRMS01000295.1 GCA_011322515.1 Leucothrix mucor | reverse complement strand
GCATGATGTATTCCTTGATAGTTTGTCTTGATTGCATTTTTACATAAAGAGTAGCTGGGGACGAGGAAATAATAACTTAAGCAATTTATAGATATTCATTTATTAAATTTCCGCACCCTTCGACTCCGCTCAGGGAGCTGTACCCTGAGCGGAGTCGAAGGGTGCGGGTTATTTGCCATGACGTTACTTGTCCCGCCTTAAGTTGGTAGCCGTAATTTGCTCTAGTGTAATATTTTCATCGTGTAAAAGTGTATCTAAGCGGTGTTGTTGAATTTTAACTTCTAACAGGTATTCGCCTTCTGGAGAAATTGTTTCGCTTTGAATTGCTTTATCTTCGTATAGCTTAGCGCGTAAACGTGCTTTTTCTGCGGGTAGTGTTAGTAATCCTAAAAATATACTTTTGGCAAAATTTTCACCTAAGTATTCCAACAATTGCTCAATACCATTACCTGTATAACCTGATACCCAAGCGCGTGTCGGCGTACCTGCATGAGCAAGGTCAATGCGTTGGGTATAATTTGAGAGGTCTATTTTATTCATAACCTCTATTTGTGGAACATCTTTTGCCCCCAGCATTTCAATAATATGATTAACTTGCTGACGGTACATATCGCGTTGTTCATCATGACTATCAATAACATGCAGAATAAGATCAGCTTCAGCTGTTTCTTGTAAAGTGGCTTTAAAAGCAACCACAAGATCATGTGGCAGATCACGGATAAAACCAACGGTATCAACAAGGATTATAGTTTGCTGATTGGGAAGTTCTACGCGTCGTAGTGTGGGGTCTAAGGTTGCAAAGAGTTGATCAGCTACGTATACGCTAGATTTTGTAATGGCGTTAAATAGAGTAGATTTTCCAGCATTAGTATACCCAACGAGTGATACGGTAGGGATTTCAGTTTTTTGGCGCAATTGGCGACCTTGTTCTCGCTGGTTTCCCACTTTTTCTAAGCGTTTTTTGATTTGCTTAATACGGATATTGAGTAAGCGGCGATCTGTTTCTAGTTGGGTTTCACCAGGGCCGCGCATGCCAATACCACCTTTTTGGCGCTCAAGGTGAGTCCAGCCTCGAATTAACCGTGTGGACATATGTTTTAGCTGTGCTAATTCAACCTGTAATTTGCCTTCATGAGAACGAGCGCGTTGTGCAAATATATCCAGAATAAGGCTAGTACGATCAAGCACACGACATTCAACTAGTTGTTCTAGATTACGTTCTTGGGCAGGAGATAGTGCATGGTTGAATATGACCACATCCGCATCATGTGCGATAACAGCTTGTTTAATCTCCTCAGCTTTGCCTGTGCCTGCAAAGTATTGCGCGCTGGGTCTATGACGTGTGCCTTGAATTAAAGCGGTTGCCTCAGCGCCAGCAGAACGCACAAGCTCTGTGAATTCATCTACGTCTTGGGTGTTTTTACTACTGCCAAGATTGAGTTGCACCAATACCGCACGCTCCATACGTGTATCGATTTGGTTGGATAAGTCAAATAATTCCAATCAATAATTCCTAAGGTTATATAGACATTCAGGTATTAAATTTCCGCAGGAGTTCAATTTTTAGAGACTGTGCAAGTATTCTGGAGCAAAATAAAACTAGGAAAAAGCCTCAAATACTTGTTTAAAAATCAATATAATAGTGAACTATTAGCTTTATTTTTTAGCGAAATATGGGGGGGGTAACCATTTTTATTTGTTTCACGAATACTCGCACAGCCTCTTTAGCTTGTGTGGTTCGCACAAACTAAAGTTTGAACTCCTTGGATTTGGAAATTATTTATCTGAAAAACTATTGGTGATATTTTTGGCTACTAGTTTAAGGCGGGACAGTTCATGTTTCTGCTATTCACCCGCATCCTTCGACAAGCTCAGGAAGCGGTGTCCTGAGTCTACCGAAGGGCTAGTTCCCTGAGCTTGTCGAAGGGTGCGGGTTATTTGCCATGACGTTACTTGTCCCGCCTTAAGTTGGTAGCCATATTTTCCATGAGAGGGATGATGAAAAAATGGTTTAGATTTTTTTTCTTTCGCCATACTCTTATACAAAGCTCTCTGGTAATAAAAAAAGCCTCATTGAATTTTATTTCAATGAGGCTTTTATTAAATACCGATTAGAACATTTTACTCGTCGTCTTCATAGGATAATTTAATTGGTCGAGCAGGAACGATGGTAGAAATAGCGTGTTTATAAACTAACTGACTTACAGTATTACCAAGCAAAATTACAAATTGATCAAATGATTCAACAGTTCCTTGTAGCTTGATGCCGTTAACGAGGTAGATAGCAACGGGGATGCGTTCTTTTCTCAAGGCGTTTAGGAAGGGTTCTTGTAGCATGTGCCCTTTAGATGACATTATTTATCTCCAATTTTTTTAGGTTGTGGTTATTAAAATATTATTTTTCAAACAATATCGACAAAAAACAAACTACATACCTATTGTATTGGGGGATAAATAAGTAAGTTTAAAGACTAGAAATAACTTTATCATTTGGTGGTATGCCAATAATAGTTATAATCAATCAAATAACGTTTTTTGTTGACCTGTTCGGCCGCTGTCCTTGCAGACAAAATAATCTTATCAGGTTTGGTGAAACCTTAGGAAGCCCATTTCGTCGGTTATACCGCATTACTGTCGTAAAAACGCTTAATTTCCCCGATAATCGACGAGAGGTCGTACTGCTGTGCATCGTAACGCGAAACTTCCCTTTCAGAACGCAACCACGTCATTTGGCGTTTTGCCAGTTGACGTGTTGCGACAATAGCACGCTTCTTCATCTCTTTGAAGTCAATATTTCCGTTTAGGTAGCTCCAAGCCTGCCTATATCCTACACAACGCATGGATGGGAGGTCGGGATTTAAGTCGCGTCTATCGAATAATTGTTGAATTTCATCCATAAATCCTTCATCGATCATTTGATTAAAGCGCAGAGCCGCGCGCTCTCTTAGCCATTCTCTGTTATCTGGAATTAGGGCGATTTTTAAGAGGCGATAAGGTAATGCTGCATGTTTAGCTGTTTTATGCAGAGTGGTTAAACTTTCCCCTGTTATTTCATAAACTTCGAGTGCTCTTTGGATGCGCTGTGAGTCATTTGGATGAATTCGGGTTGCGGAGTCAGGATCAATTTCGCGTAACTTTTCATGCAGATTATTCCAGCCATGCTCAGCCGCTTGTTGATCTAACATTTTTCTAATATCAGGGTTAGCAGAAGGAAGTTTTGCTAAATCATTCTCTAATGCGCGGTAATACAGCATAGTGCCACCAACCAAGACAGGAAGTTTGCCACTATCTGTGATTTGTTGCATTTCGCGCAATGCATCACGGCGGAAATCAGCAGCAGAATAAGCTTGTGAAGGATCAAGAAAATCAATGAGTCGATGAGGGGCTTTTTTTAATGTGGCTTTATCAGGCTTAGCAGTACCGATATTCATATCCGTATAGATAAGCGCAGAGTCAACGCTGATTATTTCAATAGGAAAGTGATTAATTAACTCAACCGCAAGATTTGTTTTTCCTGATGCTGTTGGTCCCATAATGAAAATGGCGGGGGGCAAGGTATTGTTTGAATTTGTCATAATTATGTCTTTCTTAGGAACTTAAAACTAACGAATTTACCAAGAAGTAGGATCAATAGTGACATCCCATTTTGGCAACAAACTTGATCGAATAATTCTATCCTAGTAGGGTTTCATTTCGGCCATCAATTTAAGCTGGGACACTCCCTAAATTCAAAGGCTTATTAAATTTTCGTTTTTTCCCTAAGCTCAGGAAGCTAGTTCCCTGAGCTTGTCGAAGGGTGCGGGTTGTTTGCTATGACTTTACTGGTCCCGCCTTAAGTTGGTAGCCTTTATATTGCGAGCAAGTTTTGTAAAGGGACAGGTTGAGCCTCGTTACTAGTGAACGGCAAAGAGCCAAATAAAATTTACACTGCCCCACTTATTCCTGTCCCCCTTTTCTCCTTCTTCCTAACTGAGAATTTCATCCTACCACACTTGAACCGAGTCAATAGTATCCATAGCAGCACGTCGTTTCACATAGTATTTACCACCATCGTAATACCATTCTCTATCAATTACGAATTCACCTGTTTCAATGGAGTTTCTTAAATTATGGTAGCCATTGATCTTTTCTTGGCGAATAGTCACACTTCTTCCCCAGTTAAACAGCAGAGTTTTCATCTTTTTCTGTGCGGTTTGTTGCAGTATCCAGAAGACACCCTTTGGCGGGCTTTCTCTGTAACGTGCCATATTTTCAGCATCCGTTGCTTTTGCAGAGTAGCGGTATCTAAACTTTGGTCGTTGTTTAATGGTTAATAGATTTTCATAGCACCAAGGAGGTGTTTCAACAAACCATTCTTGCGTGTTTTTTTGATGATCCAAGTCAATTTTTCCAGCAATAAGTTTACATTTAGATGCGGTATAGCGTTTTGTTTTTTTCAG
>DRMS01000294.1 GCA_011322515.1 Leucothrix mucor | reverse complement strand
AGTTACCACATTTCAGGTAATAAGTTTTGCTCCATGTCAAACTAAGTGGATTGACTATCGATCTGGTAATTTGTACGACAAAACGGTCGCTAATACAATAAAAATACTAGAAACCCACAGACAACCCACTAAGCCTGCTGTTTGATAGACTAAGCCAGATAACACCGTACCTGTTAAACGACCACCTGCATTTGCCATATAGTAAAATCCCACATTCATGGACACTTTATCATTATCAGAATATGCTAGGATTAAGTAAGAATGCACCGCTGAATTAATAGCAAAAACAATACCAAATAGCATCAGTCCAGTCACAATCACCGATGCGGTATTCCATTCGGACTGTGTTGCCAACGCAATACCTGCGGGAATTGCTGATAATGCAAGAGCCAACCATAAGGCGGTGCGCCCTGTTGGATGATGTCCTTTTAGAATAGCAGGTGCGCTAGCCTGAACAATGCCATAGCCAATCACCCACAATGCCATAAAGCCACCTATTTTCATAAATTCCCAATGCAACACCTCATAAAAAAAGACGGGTAGGGCAACCACAAACCAGACATCACGCGAGCCAAATAAAAAGAATCTTGCGGCAGATAGCCAGTTAATGGCAGCGATATTGGAAAAAACCTGTGTGAATTTAGGTTTGGATTTTGCTTTACCTATTTCATTCGGCAATAAGAACCATGTGATGATTAACACAATAAACAATCCGCCTGCTAATACTGCCAATGCCGAGCGAAAACCTATTTGTTCAAGCAACAACGCCCCAAGAAAAAAACCGCCTCCTTTAAGTGCATTTTTAGAACCTGTGAGTATAGCAACCCATTTGAATAGCGTTGATCCTGCCTTATTCTTATCGCTTGCTTGATCCTGCTTTGTTGAGACTAGTGTTTTAACACTGGCTTTGGCAGACATTTTGTTTAAGTCTTTGGCGATACCAGAAAAGGCCTGCGCCAACATCACATAGGCTACCGATAACCAAGAATCTGGCACACTGAGCATCAATAAGGCAATTACCTGTAATGCCATCCCCAAATGCATAGTCACATTTAAACCAAGTCGTGCAGCCATCCAACCACCGACCAGATTCGTCACGATGCCAAAGAATTCATAGAATAAAAACAACATCGCCACTTCAAGGGGTGAGTAGCCCAGTAGGTGGAAATACAACACCACCAACATACGAATTGCGCCATCAGTTAAGGTAAAAGCCCAATAGCCAAAGGTCACGACAAGGTAATTTTTTAGATCAGATGTCATCGTGTCTTTACACCTGATGAGCGACTTTATCAGCCAATTCCATCATACGGTTAACATAGCCCCACTCGTTGTCATACCAGATTAAGACTTTCAGTTGCGTTCCATCGATGACCATAGTTGAAAGTCCATCGACAATGCCAGAACGCGGGTCGTCTTTATAATCGGCAGAGACCAGTGGACGATCGTCATAACCCAAAATTCCCTGTAATTCCCCTTCTGCTGCTTCTTTTAGATAGGCGTTGATTTCTTCTTTTGTCACCGTCCTTGATGTTTCAACGACCAAATCAGTTAATGATGCATTTAATAGGGGGACGCGTACCGCCATGCCATTTAATTTCCCCTTAAGTTCAGGAAATATCTGAATGATGGCTTTAGCTGAACCTGATGATGTGGGTATCAAGGATTGTCCGCAGGCTCTGGCACGACGTAAATCTTTGTGTCCTTTATCAATAATCGTTTGCGTATTAGTGATGTCATGGATGGTGGTCATACAGCCATGATTAATACCTACTTTTTCGTGCAATACTTTAATCACAGGGGCTAGGCAGTTTGTGGTACAAGATGCGGCTGTTAGTAAATGATGCTGGTGGGGGTCATATAAATCATCATTGACACCATAAACAATATTTAATGCGCCTTCTACGGGGGCAGCAACGATGACTTTTTTAACCCCTTGATCAAAGTAGATCTGTAATTGATCAGGCTGACGAAACTGCCCTGTCGCCTCAATAACGATGTCACAACTAGACCAATCTGTCTCTGAAATAGCTTGATTGGTACTATAAGCAATTACTTTTTTATCAATATTTATTGTGTTATCAATACCTTCGCACTCTTGTTCCCAAATACCATGCACCGAATCAAACGTTAGTAAATGTGCAGAACCCTTAGCATCTGTACTAACCTCATTGATCTGCACGAAATCAAATACAGGATTTGCCCAAGCCGCACGTAAAGCCAATCGTCCCATACGACCAAACCCATTTATACCTATTTTTATCATCAATTTATTCCTTATTCATTACTAAGGAACGAGCACGAAAAAACTTCCCGATCTCAAACTTGCTTTTTTATCCCGGCTTGGATGATCTCATTCGTTGCGTAGAGTGACTATGCGCCTTATGAGTTCATCCAATCTGAAATAAAAATTCTGCGTTAGAACTTCGAGACGTTATTCCGTGCTCGTTCCTAATGTTACACAGTTAAACGTTATTAAAGTATGTTTATGCACTCTCGTTACCATCGCTCCAGCATGGAAATGCATATCGGGCATTCTACGAAGTACAAATTTCAATGCTTATATTAGAGGTGATTTGGATAGTTTATCCAAGTACTTTGGTGGCTGAAATAGTACGAGCAATAGCAACAATCCATGCGTTACCACGCAGGAGCATGGAAACGCACAGGGACTCCTCATTATAAAGCAACATAAATTTAAAAATATATAGAATATAGCTAATTCAGGTATATTCGGTCTTTATTATGGCGAGCTACTCCTGACCTTAATGGTTTTATTCACCATCTCCAGACTCCTTATTGAGGTAAAAGTGGCTACCGACTTAAGGCGGGACAAGTAACGTCATAGCAAACAACCCGCCCCCTTCGACAAGCTCAGGGAGCTAGCCCTTCGGTAGACTCAGGACACCGCTTTCTGAGCTTGTCGAAGGGGGCGGGTGAATAGCAGAAACATGAACTGTCCCGCCTTAAATTGGTAGCCAGCTAAAAGTCTCTACAGAAAGAGTTGATGCTTTTTTAATTTAACAAAATTTCTTTCTATCCTAATCCAAGCACACCAGATAAAATACCTTTATGAATGAGCAAGAATTTCTAGAAGCCGACTTTGACTCCCTAAAAAAACCACCATATTCTATTGAGACTGAGAATCCCCCTATGATTGAGCAAGAATTTCTAGAAGCAGATTTTGATTCCCTAAAAATTCCACCGCATTCCATTGAGGCTGAGCAGTCTGTTCTGGGCGGCTTAATGTTGGAAAATAGCGCGTGGGATCAGATTGCTGACCGTGTGATTGAGGAGGATTTTTATCGCCATGATCATCGCTTGATTTTTCGCTCTATTGCAGATTTAGCCGAAACGAATAAACCGCTGGATGTGATTACACTATCCGAGTGGTTAAAACAACGCGGTGAGATTCAGGATGCGGGCGGGCTTGCGTATTTAGGCACGTTAGCAAAAGATACGCCAAGTGCGGCGAATATCCGTGCTTATGCGGACATTGTGCGTGAAAAGTCGGTATTGCGCCAGCTGATTAGTGTTGGTAGCAATATTGCTGACTCTGCTTTTAATTCGGGCGATCGCCCAAGTAAGGAGTTGTTGGATGAGGCGGAGCAGCAGGTATTCCATATTGCTGAGCAGGGGAGTCGGCAACAAGCCTTTCATTCGATTAAAGACCTCTTAAAATCATCATTGGCGAAAATCGAAGAACTAAGTAAATCGGATGACACCATTACGGGTGAAGCGACAGGTTATACCGATCTGGATGAAAAAACATCAGGCTTTCATGGCGGTGATTTAGTCATTGTAGCAGGTCGTCCTGCGATGGGAAAAACGACATTTTCTATGAATGTTGCTGAGCATGTCGCCTTGGCAAAGGAGAAGAAAGCAGTGGCTATTTTTAGTATGGAAATGCCTGCGGAGCAATTAGTATTGCGTTTATTTGCTTCTAATGGGCGGGTGCCACTAACGGATATTCGTACAGGTAAAATTCGTGAAGAGGATTGGCCAAGGGTGGGTATGGCGGTAAAGGCTTTTGCACAAACGAAGCTGTTTATTGATGATACCCCAGCCCTATCACCAACAGAAATCCGCGCTAAAACACGTCGCCTAGCACGTGAACATGGGGGGATTGGTCTGGTTGTGATTGATTATTTACAGTTAATGCAGACGGGTTCTAAAGCAGATAATCGTGCCGCTGAAATCTCTGAAATATCACGTTCTTTAAAAGGTTTGGCAAAAGAATTAGATTGTCCGATTATTGCGCTATCACAGTTAAATCGTAGCCTAGAGCAACGCCCTAATAAGCGTCCTGTGATGTCAGACTTACGTGAATCAGGTGCCATTGAGCAGGATGCGGATATTATTATTTTTATCTATCGTGATGAGGTGTATAACGAGGAATCGCCCGATAAAGGCATGGCGGAAGTGATTATCGGCAAGCAAAGAAACGGCCCTATTGGTACGGTAAGGCTTACCTTTACGGGCAAATATACCCGCTTTGATAATTATGCACCTGATATTTACGCCCAAGAAGGAATGTAAAATATGAAGCGCTCGGCACGCGTTAAGCTTCATCCAGCCGCGTTACAACATAATTTATTGCAGGCTAGAAAGGCAGTCCCCAATGCAAAGGTATTAGCGGTGATTAAAGCCAATGCTTATGGGCATGGCATGTTGGACGTTGCAAATATTTTGAACAATGCAGATGGTTATGCAGTAGCTTGCATTCCCGAAGGCATTGCATTGCGTTGCGCAGGAACTGGGCATCCAATTTTAGTCTTACAAGGGCATCAACAGTTGCAAGATTTACATGCCGCGAGTGACTACCAACTGCGCGTGGTTATTCATGATCAATCGCAACTAGCTTATTTTGATCAACTGGGTACGCAACGGATACAGATTGCAATAAAAATCGATACAGGAATGCATCGCTTAGGCATCCCCCCAGAGACCGTTAACTCACTCTATTATAAACTCAAAAATCATCCCAATATTGATACCGATATTTGGCTAATGACGCACTTAGCCTGCGCTGATAATTTAAATAATCCTGCAACAACACAGCAACTTAAATGCTTTACTCATTCCATTGCTAATATCACCGCACCAACTTCTATTCCTAACTCCGCTGGTATATTAGGCTGGCAAGCAAGCCATTCTGACTGGATACGCCCTGGTATTATGCTCTATGGTTCATCACCATTTGACTCGAAACAACAAGATAGGGATCAATACAAGCTACAAGCCACAATGACATTAAGCGCTCCTCTTATTGGTATCCATCAATTAAAAAAAGGTGATCCAATCGGTTACGGTGCAAGCTATCATTGTCCACAAGATATGCGGGTAGGTGCGGTTGCCTGTGGCTATGCTGATGGTTATCCGCGCCATGCAGCAACAGGAGCTCCCGTAAGTATAAAAGGCAGTGAAACACATACAGTTGGTCGGGTTTCAATGGACTCAATAATGGTCAATTTAGACAATATTTCTGTAAACGTAGGCGATGAGGTAGAGCTTTGGGGGGAGAATATAAGCGTCGATCGTGTTGCACAACATGCAGAAACAATTAGTTATGAACTGCTTTGCAATGCGGGGAATAATTGTTCTAGAGGTTGAAGACTCATAAAATTAATCTTTTGCAAAGACGCAAAAATAATCCAAAGTAAACCTTAATTAGCCACTGATTTTCTAGGAAATAATAGCTACTTTTTCTCAAAAACAGTTTTATTAGAATTGGTTTAAGGAAGTTTCAAACAATGAATTTACCAATATTGCGCAGATTTTTTTGCTCCTGATTGGAGTATATCAAAAGGCGCATAGTTGCTCTACGCAACGATTGATAGGATTCAAGCAGGGGTAAAAGGGGGCTACTAACTTAAGGCGGAACAAGTAAGGTTATAGCAAAACAACCCGTACCCTTCGACAAGCTCAGGGAACTAGCCCTTCGGTAGACTCAGGACACCGCTTCTTGAGCTTGTCGAAGGGTACGGGCGAATTGCAGAAACATTAAGCTGTCCCACCTTAAATTGGTAGCCTAAATTACCACTTATCTAGCAATTTCAACATTCTATTACAGCATTGGAACTAATGGAATGCTCTCAAGTCTACTTCCTAATCGGCGAGTCCGATAAATTATTATAAAAAAATCACACGAGGAAACAATCATGACATCACTCTTTTCAAAATCACTTCTTATCGCAACCTTCTCATCAACACTTGTTTTAGCAGGTTGTGGTGGTGGTAATAATATGAGTAATGAACAACTTAATACCATTGTTGGCTCCGTTGTTGGCGGCGCTATTGGACATCAATTTGGTGATGGTGATGGACGCACCGTGATGACCATTTTAGGTGCTGCGGTAGGAGGATATATCGGTGGTCAAATGGGTCGCAATATGAATTCTTATGATCAACGCAAAGTATCAGGTGCGCTGGATAATGCACCTAACTATCAAAAAGTTAGCTGGGATAATAAGGATACAAATTCAGAGTATGATTTCACTCCCATCAATAGCTATGAAGGCAACGTCAATGGACAACGCGCACAATGCCGTGATTATGTAATCAATGTAAGAGATAAGAACACAGGGCAACCCATGGAAGTTCAAGGGCGTGCATGCCGTAATTCTCGCGGACAATGGATTCCTGTTAAATAAATAACGTAGCACATTTGGACTGAGTTTCCATCTGATATATGGGAACTAGTACCCCAACCACGCTGTATCCGTCAATATAACGTGGTTAGAGTACTAGAGTATAATATTGCGTAATTAAAATAAGATTGTTACCTCAAATAGCCTAACTAAGATAAAATAGACAGACATAGAGCTATTAGAGGCATAAAAATGAATCAATCAATAACCTCCCCCATTATTCCTGACTATGCGGTTCCCCTTACCGCACAAATCGAATCCCTCAACCCGCATTACAGCACAGAGAAAAAACAGCAAGTTATCGCTGAAATAAAACAATTACTAAAAGAACAAGATGCGGTATTAGTCGCGCATTATTATGTTGAAGAAGATTTACAGCGTTTAGCAGAAGAAACAGGTGGCTATATTTCAGATTCACTGGATATGGCAAAATTTGGCAATGAGCACCCTGCAAAAACATTGATTGTGGCAGGTGTGCGTTTTATGGGTGAAACAGCAAAAATATTAACCCCTGAAAAGCGCGTTCTAATGCCAACGCTAGAGGCAGAATGTTCACTGGATTTAAGCTGTCCGATTGAAGAATTTGCCCCTTTTTGTGATCAACACCCCGATCACACAGTTGTTGTTTATGCCAATACCAGCGCCGATGTTAAAGCGCGCGCAGATTATGTTGTTACCTCAGGTATTGCTGTTAATTTAGTCAAATGGCTGGGCGATCAAGGCAAAAAAGTATTATGGGCACCTGATAAGCACCTCGGACACTATATTGAGAAAGTCACAGGCGTTGAAATGATTCGCTGGCAAGGTAGCTGTATTGTACATGATGAGTTTAAAAATCGCTCCTTAGGTAAACTTGTTGAAAAACACCCAGATGCAGCGGTACTTGTTCACCCCGAATCTCCCGCAAATATTATTGCACTGGCGGACTCTGTTGGCTCCACCACACAAATAATCCATGCCGCAAAAAATATGCCGAATAAGCAGTTTATTGTGGCTACCGATAAAGCTATTTTCTATAAAATGAAGCAAGCAGCTCCTGATAAAGAGTTTATTGCTGCACCCACACATGGCGAGGGCGCAACCTGTACTAGCTGCGCTCACTGCCCTTGGATGGCAATGAATGGTTTACATAATTTATTGGAGGTATTAAAAACGGGTAAAAATGAAATATTTGTGGATGAAGCAGTGCGAGTAAAGGCATTGCAATCAACACAACGTATGCTAAATTTTGCGCGGGATCATATGAATTAAGTAGGCACAATCAACACCTTCGCTAAACCTAAACTGCAGGGTGGATAAGTGTAACGCATCCACCGCATCCACCGCAACACATTGATTTTGGTGGATGTGTTATCGCTTATCCATCCTATAAATTACGATTAGCGAAGGTATTAATAATCAATCCGTTATACAAAGAGGAATTGTTTTATATCTAAATTTTCATGAAAGCTTTGCAAGGGCAGATGAAGGATGCCTAATGTCGTTAGAAAATATTAAAATACAATAAAATCATAAAATTAATAATGATCGGTATAATATCTAAGGGAGCTCAAAGCAATGATTTTACCCATCTTACTTGCCCTTTTGCTCCTGCTTGTATCATCTCAATCGTTGCGTAGAGCAACTATGTGCCTCTTGAGATGCTTCAATCAGAACAAAAAATCAGCGCAGTATAGGTAAATTCATTACTTGGAACTTCCTAATAACCTTGTGCAACATTCTGCTGTCGCCCACCCCAAAATACCCACTGTATCAAGCGATCATGACTCTTTCTTGCACGGCTTGATGCTTTGGGATCATTATGTAAGATTGATACCATATAGGTTTTACCATCGGCTGCTTTAACATAGCCCGCGACACCGCGTACATTACGCAAGGTTCCTGTTTTAAAGAAGCCGCGCCCTTTTACTGGCGTATGGCGTAAGCGTCGTTTCATTGTTCCATCAATACCCGCGATAGAAAGAGATTGCATGAATAAATTTCTATAAGGGCTTTTATAGGCATCCATTAAAAGATCAGATATATGTTTGGCGCTGATACGTGCGCGACGACTTAGCCCTGAACCATTTTCAATGCGTAATTCTGGAAAATGTAGACCTCTTTTATTTAAGAAATCACCAATGGCTTCTGCTCCCTTACGTGGGGTACCAGGCGCACCGTAACGCTTTGCTCCAATTGCCAGCATTAATTGACGTGCCATGACATTATTGCTGTCTTTGCCTAGTTTAGGCAGTATTTGTGCCAAGGTGCGAGAGTGAAAGGTTGCTAGTTTTCTAGCATGACTAGGAGTGCGGCCAATAGCAAATCGGGTTTGAATACTCCCTCTTAAATCATGACGCCAGATGGTGTTGATTGCAGAAAACAGGGTATTAGCGGGATTCATTAATACACGAGAGTAATGGCGGGTACCGCAGCGTGAAGAGAATGTGCCTCTAAAGGTTGCTGTTACTTGGCCACCTCTTCTGGAAATGCCAATTCTAGGACGACAACCACGCCTCACCTTGCGCATTTTATTGACGATACGAAGATTATAGGCAGGTGTCATTGCTTTGACAGAAACACGTTTACCTCTAGCGTTAACAGAAAAATCAGTCATGCGCTCATTATAAAGTAGCGCATCAGGTTGAGCGTTATAAGCACTATAGGGCTTGCCATCAAAGGCACCTGGGTTCAGATTTAGGGTATTAAAAAAAGTATTATCGAACACCAAACGTCCCTTAATACTGTAAATACCGCGTTGACGTAATTGGCTTAATAGATTGCGTAAGTCCTCTGTAGCAAAATCAGGCGCACCATTACCTTTGATATAAACATCACCCGTTAAGCGTCCGTTCTGAATGCTACCTGTTGTAAAAATATCGACAGCCCAGCGATGATTTGGCCCCAAAACACCTAGTGCAACATGTGCTGTCACTAGCTTCATTACTGATGCAGGCGAGCGTGCTACATTTTCTTTAAAGGCAAGTAGAGGGCGAGGTGAGCCAACTGCATGAACATAAACGCTCATGCCATAAGGAGAGACTCGTGATTGATTCAGAATATTGCGTATTTCAGGCGGTAGATTATTATAAATTGGAGGCTGTTGCGCATTCACCGAAGGCATCATTCCCATCATTAATAATACGAGCGTTGTAAAAAAAACCTTAATTCTATAATTTTTCATTCTGATACCATCCCCATGTTGCAAAGTCTTAAACATTAACCAAATTATTACCCATTAGCAAATTTTATTAGTGATAATATTTTATTTATGAACTTAAATGCATATAGATAACTCTATTAGTTTAGCCTGAATAGAAGGAACTGCAAGATGGATGTAAATCAGCGGCACAAGCCCATGTGCCGCACTGTGTATTTCGCTCTTACAAAAAACTATTGAGATTAAACCAGCTAAGGGTTTAGGATACACGCTATTGGTGTATATAGAAGCTGAACATCTGAAATATTCGGATGAACTATTAGACATTATACCGATTTTACCCTATTGATATTTTTTGAAGTCTTTTCTGACAAGGTTTATATATTTCGGCTACCAGTTTAAGGTGGGACAGTTACTGTTTCTGCTATTCACCCGTACCCTTCGACAAGCTCAGGAAGCTAGTTCCCTGAGCTTGTCGAAGGGTACGGGTTGTTTGCTCTATGACTTTACTTGTCCTGCCTTAAGTTGATAGCCTATATTTCATGAGGCATGTAAGTCATTGTAAATAAAATTGTTTTAAAATCGGTATACTGTCTATTATGCATTTAGCAAGTGTGTGCATTGGCTACTTGATGTGTTTTTACGCATTGCCTAATGCTGTTGTGGGGAGACGGGAGAAGGATAATCACCGAGTGTTAACAAAACTTATTACCCTTACTATTTATCCGTCATGCCTGAGGTGTTTTTTAAATAGTATAAAAAATTTCCACATCATTCTCGATTTTTTCTGCCTTGGAAGGATCCGCTAAATTTTTTGATTTAAGATATAACGCTTCGCCTTTTTTGGTAGCACAGTATTTCAAGCCTTTTCGATAGCAAAGTGTAGCGTTATCTTCATCATCTAGTTGCGAAAGTAACTCTGCAAATTCCAAATAGCCTTTAGTATCGGGTGCCATATTAAGCGCCGATTCATAGAAGTAGCAGGCTTTCCCCCACAGCATATTGCTACGATATAAGCGCGCTAAACAAATAAGCAGTTCAGGACTGTTATCATTTTGCTGTAACCATTTTTCTGCTTGTTGAATGGATTTATTCAGGCTGACGTGCTCTATCTGTCCAAAGCGTTCCACCAAACCTGCATCCCAGTTTTTATTTAATGTACCTAGTAATATTTTTTCTGCCAGCTTGGTGTCATCAACGATAATTAAGGCATCGATATAATGCAATACAGCTTGTGGCTTGGACTTAATTGCTGTCGGTAGTTTTTTCCATAAAAGATGCAATTTTTCGGGCTGGTTTTTTAATGCGGTGGATTGAAAAATTCCTTTTAAAGAAATGGCTTCATATTTTTTCTGTACGGCTACCCTAAGCTGTTTTTGCTTTTTTAACTCGGGCAATAACTCAAATAAATTATTCCAATCTTCCTGTTGGTAATAAACACTGGCTAATAATTTTGTCGCATAGGGATGCGCAGGAGATAACTCTAGCAAATGCACGAGGGTTGCCCTCGCTTGTTCTACCTGTTTGCTTCCCAGTTGCATTTCTGCCTGCGATACCGCAACCGCAATACGTGCATTATCACCTTTTGCTGCCGCTTTTTTTAGGTATTGATCCCGCTGGTCATAGCTTTCTTGCATATGTGCGGCGCGTGCTGCGGCTAAATAGTTTAATAAGGGGGTTTCAGCATGTTCTATATTTTGCAGTAATAAAGCCTCTGACTTTGCCCAATACCCTGAGGTAAATTGCATCAACCCCTGAGTTAAATTTTGTCCTGCCTTACTGCTCAAGCGCTTAGTACGGTAAGTCTGGATAGTCTTTTTTATCCCAAATAGGGTTTTAAATAGCCAAATTAAGACATAAAAGGCAATAAAGGCTAATAATAATGCAAGTAATAAATTGGTACTTCCTAGGGTGTAACTGCCCCATGTTCCCCAAGTGATGGTCACAGTTTCCGCATGGCTGAGAATAAAGCTGGCAAGCCAAAACATGGCAATGACAATCGTTAATAAAAGTAAAGCGTATAAAAACATATGAATTACTCTCTATTTTCCTGATTTGGATAGTTGATTTAACAAGGTTAACGAGCCTGAAATATCGGGTGGCGGCGGAGATAGTTTGACTTTGCTTAGCTCATCTAATTGTTGTTCCAATGATCCCTTGATGATATCGGGATAGTATTTTTCTAGCATTTGTTGGATCAATTTGAGTTGTTGATGATAGTCATAATCTAGTCCTTGTAACACCATTAAGCGTAGAGTTTCAAAGCGCAATTGCAATAGGTTTTTCAGTTTTTCTTTTTCATCAATACCAATGATCTTTCGCACCGATGGATCAAACTTTTGAATCACCACCGCATTATTGATCCCTGAAACTAAGCGCGATATAAAGCCAGACTCTTCTTCTGACACTTCGGGTAGTAGCGTTATTTTTTGTAGCTTAGCAATCTCAGCCTCAACAGGCATGGCATTAATTACTTCAAGCAATTCAGCTATGCGTTGTGATATTGCACTGATATTAGGTATGAGGAAAATTTCCACTGAGATAATTTCTTCAGCAAGTTTTTTGCGGACAGGTAAATACTTCTTTGAACCCAGTTTAAGCAGTGTTGTTTCGGCACTCCTTAAAGCCTGTAATGCGCCATCCTTATCCTTATGCAACTGGAGGCGCTGGTTGGCAATTTGTAATAGAAAATGTAGCTCTGCTAGACGCCATGCATAACTAGGGGCGGATGCTAATGCTTGTGACTGTTCTTGTTGTTGTGTTAACAGTACCGCTTGTTGTTCTACCGTCTTGATGGCATGTTGAGTTAATTTATTAACTCTATTCAAGGTTTGAACGGAGTGGTCAAGCTGTTTGCTTTTTTTCTCTAAATCAGTGAGTAATTGGGTATTGAATGCAACAACTGATGACTTTTTGGCAAATGTCTCCGCCCGCTGTTTTAATTCGCTCACACCAACTGCCGCCTGTTTGGCACGATCATTGATTTGCATCCAATTTTTATAGCCTGCGGCAATACCAACAGCCGTTAAAAATAATGCCAGCCATGCAATAAATAGCGTAAAGCGGGAACGACTTTGCAATATTGCAAGTACTTGCGCTGATTCCTCAGCTTCTTTATGACTTCCCCCTAGATTGTCAGGGGAATTATTACCTTCCATTTGGCTCATAGATAGGAATCCATACGGGTTTGTAAAATATGATAAATTGTTTCATCACTCGGGTCGGGGGCAACCCAAAGTTTACCCGTAAATTGGCGTTGAAATTTTTGCTTAATACGTTGACTACCAACTAATAAGGGAACATCAGTAATCCATGTTTCGTTATTTGTCAGTCGTAATAAATGCTGTAAACTTTCGCCACTGGTGATAACAATTATATCAAGTTTTTGTTGATAATAATGCTGTTTTAATAACCTGATATTATCAACAGGGCAACGTCTAGCATAGACATTACTATAAGTAACACTTGCTCCTCGTTGCTGTAAAGTATCGCGTAATAAGTCACGCCCCCCTTCACCACGAAAAATAATAATGCGTTGATCTTGCACCTGCTGCATTGCATCTAGTGCCAATAGAGCTTCACTGTTAAATCGTTTATCAGGAAAATAATCAACGCTTAGTCCTTTGCTATGTAGACTTAATGCTGTTTTTTTGCCAACAGCGGCTATTTTTAAGGGTTTTAATTGCGCTTTGCTAACGTATTTTAGTGCTCTTTCAACCGCGTTGGGGCTAATAAAGAGTGCGGTGTTAAAACGTTCTAGAGTGCTCAGTTGTTGATGGAGTAAATGTGGGGATTTTGGTTCGACTATTTCCAAGAGAGGAAAGGGAATTACCTTTGCACTATTGGATTCTAATTTTTTAATTAACTTACTAGCCTGATGAGCAGGGCGAGTAATGGCTATCCAGCGGTTTTTTAATTGATTGGGCATAATGATCAGCTACCAACTTGAGGTGGGACAATCATTTGGTATTTTGTAGCCTGTATTAAGGTACGAAATAAAGGGGCATTATAAGTAGGTTTTAAGGCTACTCCAAGGAAATAATAAATCTAACTAGTTTAGGAACGTGCACGAAACAACTTCGGGAAGTTATTCCGTGCACGTTCCTTATTAGTGAATCGTTGAGGTTGTCTTCATTGGCTGTAATTCTTCATTAATGAGTAATACACCAATGCGTACATATTGAGAAATATCAGCATAGGCTATTTCTGCTTCATCGGTATTATCAAGATCAAACTCCTCTTCAGCACTTATGCGTGAAAAATCGCTAATGAGATCTCGCGTGTCTTCTGGCAATTCATCAAAGTCTTTAATACCACTCATTGCAATCCCCATGATAAAACCCCGACACCATTCTTGTAAGGCGGTTACTCTTTTTTCCAATGTCTGATCATCATCTGGTAAACAGAGTTCATAGCGCAAATTACTATCTTGGAGATGATTTTTTATTTCATTAAACCAGCTTCCCATTAGCTCAATCACATCATCAGGAGGAAGGTCGCTCTCTTCAATTTCTCCCATTACTTGTTTAATCCAATCCAATTGATCAGCAGTGGTGTTGGCAACTAGCATTCCACTGGCAACTCCATGACTTTCAGCTACATCATTGATTGAATTAATTTTAATCAAAATTTCTTGTATTTCTGAAAATTGCATTGCTTTAACTCGTCTAATTTTGGTTTTATGGAAAGATCGGCTATACTAACATTATGTATTTTTTACCACTATTACTAATAGTGAGTAATTAATAATACCTAGATCCTACAAGTGGTCGCGCACATATAGCACAAGCTATCGATCTACATAGTGATATTTTATTTTTTGTAAATATTAATAAGCATTCCAATTAATAAAATTTTACTTTTTAAATCAATTATTTGTATATAATGTTCGCGAGAATTCAGGTAATACATATTTCTTGGCTACCTCTTCCTACACTGCTTAACGTTATGATGTATTTATGGATAATTACGCTACAGACACGCACCTTCAAGAAAAGATTTCTCATCTAGAGGAAACACTACATGAGTTATTAGCGACAACTGAGAAGCTATTTAAGGAAAATAGCGTGCTTAAGGAAAGAGAAAAGCACTTGCTACAGGAACGTGCAGATTGGCATGGAAAAAATGACAAAATTCGAACTCAGGTAGAGTCAATGATTAGTCGTTTAAAATCAATGGATAACGCATAGAATGAGGGAGCATTGTTATGAGTGATGATAAAAAAGCGATTGCTGTGACGGTAAGAATTTTAGATAAGGATTATATGGTTGCCTGTCCTGCTGGCGAACAAGCATCATTGATTTCTTCTGCTAAAGAAGTTGATGAAAAAATGCGCGAAATTCATAAAATAGGGAAAATCATTGGTTCAGAGCGCATAGCAGTCATCACTGCATTGAATCTTGCTAATGAATTAAACTCTGCTAATCATCAAGTTGAAGTTATTGATACTGATATTATCAAGCGTGTTAGTGAGTTGCAGAAAAAAGTAGATGCTACCTTGGAGCAGATCAACACAGAGTTGTAACCGCTCACCGATAGCTTAAAAAAAGCTCATTTTCACTTGTAAACGCACATTTTTTTTCTTGAGTTGACAAATTTTAGGGGCTAAACAGTTATAGAATTAGCCTGATAAATAACTACCCACATCAATAACACGCTGCAAGCGCAGATTTTCATTTTTAGCTAACATTTTATTTAACAAGGATTGATAGCCTGCATACTCCTCAGGTAGTATTGGAATGGGAGCCATAACATGTTGCATCAACAGCTCCATTTCTGTTGAACCATTATAAGGTTTTTCGCCCATTAACAACTCATAAAAAATAATACCTAAGCTATAAATATCAGATGTTACTCCAGAGGGTTCATCTAGGGCGCGCTCAGGACTGATATAATAGGGAGTACATTGGATTTCATCTTCCGACATAAAACCCGCCTTTACGAGTAAGCTTGTTGCGATTCCATAATCATTTAATGCTAAAGAACCATCATCACGTAACATAATATTTGCGGTTTTTAAATCCCGATGCAATAAACCTGCCTCATGTACAATATGCAAGGCATAAACTATTTCAAAAAACCAAGTTAAAGCATGCGGTAATGGCAAACGTTTATAGGAATTTAAGCTTTCACGTAAAGAACCTTGTGTCATTAGCTCCATGATTTGATAAAGAACGTGATCACTAATGCCGCTATCATAGATCTGTACTAGTCGTGGTGTCTTAATCTTGCTAAAGTTATCCAGATCTGATAAAAACTGTTCTATAAAGTCCTCATCCAAACAACTAAGTTTATATTTATAGCGCTTGATGGCCGCCAGTTTTCCATCACGATGGATTGCTTTGTAAACGGCTGAGTTTTTACTATTATGTAGCACTTCCAGTAAGCACCAATCATTGAGCTGAAAGGGAAATTTACTCAGATGATTTCTTAGGTTAAGCAGGGCTTCAATCTTAGCACTTAGATCAGCCCATTCACCTTGAAATTGAAAAAAACTATCGGCATTATTTTCTAGCGCAGCCTGTTTTATCCCTTCCTGGTCGCTAAATAGCAACACTGATGGCTTGGATGTTTGCCTCTTGATACGTTGCAACTGCTCCACGCCTTTGGCTAATGATACTGAGCAATCCAGCAATATAATATCGTGCTCGGAGCAATCTAAATCACCCTCTAAAGCATCTTGTGGGTTAATAAACTCAGAACGAATATGCTTTAAGTATACAAACGAAAAACATCGCGCTACTATAGTCTCAACCTGCTGACTCATTTTATCATCTTGCTCAATAAGTACAAAAGAGTAACTCATTTTATTCCTTCTATTAATGCTTTGTATCTTTGAGTGTAGAACATAGACAGCTATTTTGCTTTTTTATGATAGACTTCTTAAGTTTAAATATTCAGGAAGATAACAATGGAAGGCTTATTTACAATTGAAAACCTTTTTACTCTCGGAATGCTGGTTTTATTACAAGCGGTACTGGGTTTTGATAATCTACTTTATATTGCGTTAGAATCTCAACGTGTAGAACAAGGAAAACAGTCAAAACTACGTCGCTGGGGAATTGGTTTGGCGGTTATTTTACGGGTTGTTTTATTATTTGTACTTCTAAAAGTAATTTCCTTATTTCAGGATGTACTGTTCTCGCTCGATTACAAGGGTATTATAGAAGGGAGCTTTACCCTGCATAGCTTGATTGTTTTCATTGGTGGTGTATTTATTATTTACACTGCAATAAAAGAAATCAATCATATGATTATGCTAGAAGAAAACGAACATTCAAAGCGCAAACCAAGATCTTTTACGGTCGCCCTAATCTGGATTGTGATTATGAATGCTGTATTTTCTTTTGACTCCATCCTCAGCGCAATGGCATTAACCACTAACTTTATTGTCATGGCAACGGCTATTATCATCGGTGGTCTTTTGATGATATGGCTTGCGGATCATGTGACCGAATTCTTAAAGAAAAATCGTATGTATGAAGTGGTTGGATTATTTATTCTGTTATTAGTAGGTGTGATGTTGCTTTCAGAAGGCGGACATTTATCCCATCTGCATCTCTTTGGGTCTGAAGTGGTCGCTATGAGTAAAAGCACATTCTACTTAGTGATTGCTGTAATGGTGATTGTAGAGCTAGTTCAATCTCGTTATCAAAAGCGTTTAATTGCGATGAAATTAAAGAATGATCAAACGCATATATAGTTTTTCACATAAATAATTGCACCCTTCGACTCCGCTCAGGGTGCAGCTCCCTGAGCGGAGTCGAAGGGTGCGGAAATTTATAAATGAATGTTTATAGGATAGTTAGTGTCTGGTATCTGGGGGCTAACTAAGAATGGGAGACCTCCTAGGCTCTGTTGGTATTTGATTATTTTCCACCCTTTTTGCAGATTTTTCTTTCTTTCTGCGTTAAAAACAACCGCACAACCCTGCTGGGCGCTTATTTTTTGCCTTGATAGAAGCAAAGAACCGACTAAAAAGTGAAAATATGACCAAGTGCCAACAGAATCTAGGAAATTATCCGAGAACTGAAATAACAAGGGTGGCT
>DRMS01000293.1 GCA_011322515.1 Leucothrix mucor | reverse complement strand
CTGCTTGCCCTTCTTTTAAATCATCAAATTTAAAAGAATTTGGTTGTTTGATGATAAATTCTGCACTGTCATTCAAAAATCGAATATAAATGCGCAGATGATCACCAATATAAATTATTTGCTTAATAACACCCTCAAAAATATTTTCACAATCAACACCATGCTGATCGGGATTCATAATCACTTTTTCAGGACGAATGGATAAATACACCTCGGTATCTAGCTCACTGAGATTAACGGCTAATGCGGTCACTGAGTCATTTTCTGTTATTTTCACCCGCACATTGCCATTATCCTGATGCGCTTCTATATGCCCATCTAAATGATTATTTTCACCAATAAACTCCGCCACAAATTTATTATCAGGGCATTCATATAAGGTTTTTGGATCAGATATTTGCTGAATAACACCCCGTTCAAAAACGGCAATACGATCTGACATGGTTAGCGCCTCGGTTTGATCATGGGTGACATAGATAACCGTAAAGCCAAGCATTTCATGTAGCTTTTTTATTTCATACTGCATTTGCTCGCGTAGATTTTTATCCAATGCGCCTAAGGGCTCATCCATTAACACTAACTGCGGTTCGTAAACCAATGCTCTTGCCAATGCAACACGTTGTTTTTGACCACCTGAAAGCTGATTAGGATAACGATTAGCAAAGCTTTGTAACTCGACTAAATCTAGATATTTATTCACACGGGCTTTTTTCTCAGCCTTGTTCATTTTGCGAAATTTAAGGGGGTATGCCAGATTTTCGGCAATGGTCATATGGGGGAATAAAGCATAGTTTTGAAATACCATACCAATATTGCGTTTATGCGGGGTAGTGTGGCGAATGGGCTTGCCGTTTACGTAAATTTCCCCACTGGTTATATCTTCAAAGCCTGCTAACAGCATCAGGCAAGTTGTTTTACCTGAACCCGATGGCCCTAACATAGTGACAAATTCACCTTGTTCTATCTCTAAATTAAGCTCTTTAACGACAAAAATTTTACCATCATAACTTTTTTTAACTTTATCGAACTTAACGCAAATATCAGGCATAACCTTCCTTAAGGACTGGGGATCTATTCCTTAACCGTAGCTTAATTACTGATGTAAATCAATTTTGAGATGCGAATATAGATAGCCTACCTGCCATTTAGAGAAGCTCATTAAGTAGAAGGTCATAATAAATATAACAAAATTTTGACATCCTTCATTCAGCACAGGAAAAGATAAATCTTTCACTCCTTTGTTTTGGCTACCAACTTAAGGTGGGACAAGTAACGTCATGGCAAATAACCCGCACCCTTCGACTCCGCTCAGGGAACTAGCCCTTCGGTAGACTCAGGACACCGCTTCCTGAGCTTGTCGAAGGGTGCGGGTGAATAGCAGAAACATGAACTGTCCCGCCTGTAAGTTGGTAGCCCAGTCTCTTAAGGAACGTGCACGGAATAACTTCCCGAAGTTCTAACGCTGAATTTTTATTTCAGATGGGATGAACTCATGAGGTGCATAGTCACTCTACGCAACGAATGAGATCATCCAAGCTGAGATAAAAAGGCAAGTTAGAGATCGGGAAGTTGTTTCGTGCACGTTTCTAAGCACTGCAATTACTAGGATTATCACTAAATTGACGCATATTGCTTGGCATCCTATGATTAAAACGTAACTGACCATGATGAGTTAACCGTCCATGTACGGTTGATCTTACTCCTGAGGCTGACCTACGGTAGATGGTGATTCTTCTCCCATTGACTCTGTATCTTGCAGTTTCATTTTCTGTGTGCAAACCATTCGCACCTAAGGATCGAGATTGTAAAATCACTTGTCCTCTTTGCTTAAAATAAATGCGACTCTCAGGGCCAATTACGCCATTCGGATTGCCGTACCAATGAATGCGTCGTAACATTTTTTTTACATGAGAGGTTCTATTCAGTTTAAGTCCTAATAAGCGTTGATAGATGAAGGTAGGATGGACAGGATCTAAGTCATGATCCCTTTTCATACGTGATCTACGGCTAGGATCTAGTTGAACTGATTTTTTCAGGTATTTATTAATTAAAGAGAGATAAGCATCATACTTACAAACACTTTTTTTATGCAGTACACCCAATGTACTGGCAACATTATAAAATGCCAAAGCATAGCGTGGGTCTGCAACGGTTGCACGTTTAAACAAGGTCAATGCTTGTTCGTATTGATGTTGTTTGTACAAACGATAACCTTGTGTGTTGAGTTCTCTCGCGCTGTCCGCATAAAGTGTATTGCAAAAGAGTAAAAATAGAATACCTAGTAGTATTTTCATGATCAAATCCCTTATATTTTATAAATGTATAAACTGTTTATTTGCCATAGGGTGGCTTCGAGCTTGCGAAGCACTAAGGCTACTCCAAAAAAATAAACACGCAAATAGTTTGATGAGTTTTTTCAGGCTACCAGTTTAAGGCGGGACAGTTAATGTTTCTGCCTATTCACCCGCACCCTTCGACAAGCTCAGGAAGCGATGTCCTGAGTCTACCGAAGGGCTAGTTCCCTGAGCTTGTCGAAGGGTGCGGGTTGTTTACTATGACTTTACTTGTCCCGCCTTAAGGGACACTAGGCAATCAACATAAAATATAAGAAAGGTTTATCTATTATTATTTCGTGCTTTTCGATGGCAAATTCCCATGTTCTCCATCTAGCTTCCAAGATATAGATGATGAACAGCCTTTTATTACGTACAAACGGCAAAGCCACAGAAATAATTGATAAACGGTATTAACCCGCAAACCAGTGCCTTTAGTTAATCCGCTAACCTTCTGTAAAATTATTATTTAATTCTCTAATAACGACAAGACTATGAAGAAAATACGATCAATGACCCTACTTATATTTTTATTTACTGCATTGGCATTCACATCGGTTTGTGTTGCTAAAGACAAATTTTTTTGCAGTAGTCAGATACTAGCCAAAAGAACGGATGTGGGATTTACTTGGACGGTTGTTTCCAGACTCAGCGATATTCTAAATAATGCTGAACAACGCTATGGAAAAAGAGACCCATCTTGGACATTACTAGGGATAGAGTTTACCAATCTCAATCAGCCTGAAATTTGGTATCCCTTTATAAGCAAAAACAGAAAACATCTTATTATTCAGCTAACCAAAAGTGCCTCCAAGAATGAGAAAGAAGCTTTGTTTCAGCTATCTCATGAAGTCATTCACTTATTATCCCCTGCGGGTCTCGATGGCAGTAGCGTGTTTGAGGAAGGTCTTGCTACCTATTTTTCTATCGCAAATATGAGGACGTTAAATTATGACATTGATGAGAGTTATATTACTGAAAAGAAGTATAAAAAAGCATACAAACTGATCGACAATCTCTATAAAAACTTCCCTAATGCCGAAGACAGAATTAAAACCCTACGCGGTCGAGTTAAGCGAATCAGAGATATAACCCCTGAGCAATTTTCCTATGCTTTTACAGGACTTAATAAAAAATATGCCGCCCTGCTCGCTAAAAAATATACTGAATGGGATTTTAAGTAAGACTATTAAGGAAGTTTCAAGTGGCTACCAACTTAAGGCGGGACAAGTAACGTCATAGCAAACAATCCGCACCTTCGACAAGCTCAGGGAGCTAGCTTCCTGAGCTTGTCGAAGGGCGCGGGTGAATAGCAAAAACATGAACTGTCCCACCTTACACTGGTAGCCTTTCAAGTAATGAATTTACCTATATTGCGCTTATTTTTTGTTCCTGATTGGTGCATCTCAAGAAGCGCATAGTTGCTCTACACAACGATTGAGATGATTCAAGCAGGAGCAAAAGGGCAAGTCAGATGGGTAAAATCATTGCTTGGAACGTTCTTAAGCATCGTTCACTTTCCAGTTGATAGTTGAGAATTTTTTACTATAAAGAAGTGCGAGATTTAGCACGGTAGATTGGAGTGAGGTTTCGAACATCAACTGTTTCTATAGACATTCAGATATTAAATTTCTTCGAAACCGAGTGCTTTAGCCTTTTCTAGCGGGGCTAAATCCACCGATTCCAGAAATTATTTATATGAAAGTCTATAGCAAGGGTCGCCAAATTTCAGGCTGAACGGGTTTTGCGAATCCGTTCATACGTTTTAAATATTCCAACCAGGTTACAAGTCCCCGTCGGGCTAAATTATAAAACAATATTTTGAGGAATATTATATATGTCACTAGTACCTTCTGATTACAAAGAACTCACTGTAAAATGGAATAAAAAAACCTCCACTCTTTGGGTTGCTATGAATCCTATTGGTAGGCAATGCTTTACTTTGTCAATGTTAATGGAGCTTCTCAATTTGTTGCATATGTTAGATGAGTATGGCTCACTTGACCCGTCTAAACCAGACACGATAGATTACGTTGTTCTCCAGTCTGACCACCCTGAAATTTATAATGCAGGGGGAGATCTTGAATATTTTTATGAGCTTGTTATGCATAATAAGCCAGAGCTATTAAGAGAATACGGTATTGTTTGTATAGAGCTTATTTATTGGGCTTTAACGGGTGGAAAACGTAACATCACAACGATTGCCAATGTAGCAGGTGATACTTTAGGTGGTGGTTTTGAAGCGGCATTAGCCTGTAATTATATTTTCTCTGAGAAGCGTTCTACCTTTTCATTTCCAGAAGCTCTTTTTGGTTTCTTTCCAGGAATGGGTGCATATGATCTTTTTAAACGTTTTGCAGGAGATCTAGAAGCAGATAGGGCCTTCGTAACAGGGAAGCGTTATTCGGCACAAGAGTTAAAACTCATGGGGGGTATTTACTCGCTTGTTGAAGAAGGAAAAGGCGCTCAGAAAATAGAAAAATTTATCGCGGATAGAAATAAACGTTCACATCAAGCATTACATAAAATTAAACAATATCAACAGAACATAAGTTACGAAAGCCTTGAATTTAGCATTGATCTTTGGGTAGAAACAGCAATGCAGTTGACAGAAAAAAATCTGAGGATGATGCACGCATTAACACGACGACAAAAGAAAAAAGGTTCGGTTAATATGGTAGAAAATCAAAATAATAATTGATGTTACGCTTTTTCAGGCTACCAGTTTAAGGTGGGACAGTTCATGTTTCTGCTATTTACTCGTACCCTTCGACAAGCTCAGGAAGCGGTGTCCTGAGTCTACCAAAGGGCTAGTTCCCTGAGCTTGTCGAAGGGTACAGGTTGTTTGCTATGACTTTACTTGTCCCACCTATAAGTTGGTAGCCAAAATCTGCAATGACTCAAAAGCCATCGGTGGTGCTTTGATGTAAAATTTCGCTTTCAGTGGAAATTTATTAAGACTATTTTCAAAATTTACAGCTAATATGCTGTACCAACAGAGTCCATTATAAACAGTAATATTTTATTATTTTTTAAAAAATATCAATCAGTTATATTATACGCTTATCAAAAATGGATTAGCACAGAATAAATGATGACAATTGATTTAAAAGGCGCGAGTGTTGTTAGCTCGGCTTTAACTTGGGGTGAATCACTACTTTGATAAGCCACTACTGGGCTTAATTTTTCATTTTCATAGACAAAAATGCTATTGGGCTTGAGTTGCGTGTACTGAGGAATCTTTCCTGTCAGTATGATATTGGTAAGAGGTTGATTAGAATGATTTTGAGCGGTTATTTTATAAATGAGGCACTGTTGGGGCAGTATAATGAACTGACTGCTAGGTTTAGATGAAAAGGCATTATCACTAACACCATCACAGTTAGCATCTACTGCTTGTTGAAGGCGCACGGATAGTGCAGATTCGCTAGCAGCCTGAGCCTGAATAGAGGCAAAAGGCATTAATAAAGCAACGATGATAAAGGTTTTTATAAGCATGATGGCATTCCTCAATTAATGATTGAGGTTTAGCTTAACCCTTGCTTAATTACTATTCCCTGACGGGATAGATAGTTGGCACTAAGTATCCGCCTAAAATTAAGTAGGAACGTGCGCGGAATAACTTCCCGAAGTTCTATAGACATTCATTTATTAAATTTCCGCACCCTTCGACTCCGCTCAGGGAGCTGTACCCTGAGCGGAGTCGAAGGGTGTAATTATTTTATCTGAAAAACTATAACGCAGAATTTTTATTTCAGATTGGGTGCACTTATGAGCCGCATAGTCACTCTACGCAACGAATGAGATCATCCAAGCTGGGATAAAAAGGCAAGTTAGAGATCGGGAAGTTGTTTCGTGCACGCTCCTTACTAATGCGCGATAATCTGACTCAAGAACAATTGGGTACGCTCAGATTGTGGATTATTAAAAAATTCATTCGGTGTATTTTCTTCAATAATCTGCCCTGCATCCATAAAGATAACACGGTCTGCTACTTGTTTGGCAAAGCCCATTTCATGCGTAACACAGAGCATGGTCATACCGCCTTCATTGGCTAGTTCTATCATGACATCAAGCACTTCTGAAATCATTTCAGGGTCAAGTGCTGAGGTGGGTTCGTCAAATAGCATGATTTTTGGATTCATGCACAGACTACGGGCAATGGCAACACGTTGTTGTTGACCACCTGATAATTGCCCAGGGTATTTATTGGCTTGGTCGGGGATTTTTACCCGCTCAAGGTATTTCATTGCGGTGGCTTCTGCTTCTGCCTTGGGGATTTTTCGTACCCAAATCGGCGCAAGGGTGAGGTTATCTAAAATGCTTAAATGCGGAAACAAATTAAAGTGTTGAAAGCACATGCCAACATTGGTGCGTAGACGTTCTAATTGTTTTACATCCCCTGTAATTTCTTCACCATTAACAATAATTTTTCCTTTTTGATGCTCTTCAAGATGATTAATGCAACGGATAACGGTTGATTTTCCTGAACCTGAGGGGCCACAGATAACAATGCGTTCACCTTGGGTCACATTGAGATTGATGTCTTTTAGAACATGAAAATCGCCATACCATTTATTGAGATTAATCATGCGGATGGCGTAATCTTGTTGTGCTTGTGTTGTTGCTTCACTCATAAAATAGTTCTCAATTAGTTTCTATGCCCAGTATCCAATTTTCTTTCTAGTGCCATGCTGTAGCGCG
>DRMS01000292.1 GCA_011322515.1 Leucothrix mucor | reverse complement strand
TCGCTGGATGTTATTAAGCACTATGCAGATAAATTACCTTTATTTGGCGTTTGCTTAGGGCATCAATCAATAGGGCAAGCCTTTGGTGGCAATATCATCCGTGCCAAAGAAGTCATGCATGGTAAAACCTCTATGATGCATCATAATAATACAGGCGTATTTTCAGGACTTAGTAATCCATTTGAAGCAACGCGTTATCACTCACTCGTGATTGAAAAAGAAACCCTGCCAGAGTGTTTAGAAATGACCGCATGGACGGAAAATAAGGCGGGTGAAGTCGATGAAATTATGGGTGTTCGCCATAAGGAATTTAAACTCGAAGGGGTACAATTTCATCCTGAATCTATCTTGAGCCAGCACGGGCATGATATGTTAAAGAATTTTATTAATTTATAGGGCTACCAACTTAAGGCGGGACAAGTAAAGTCATATAGTTTTTCACATAAATAATTGCACCCTTCGACAAGCTCAGGAAGCGCTGTCCTGAGTCTACCGACTAGTTCCCTGAGCTTGTCGAAGGGTACGGGTGAATAGCAGAAACATTAACTGTCCCACCTTAAACTGGTAGCCATTTATAGTAATACCCCCTCATTTCTGGAAGCCAAAACAATATGAGTAACTCCGCAGTCCCCGCCAGCCTACTTAAACGCTTAGGCGCAATGTTCTATGATTTTCTACTCTTTGGTTCAACTATTTTAGTTGTAGGCTTTATTTCCATGTTTGTAATCACCTCTCTAACAGGAATAGAAAACGTTGCCCGTGGCAGTCTTTTTGCCAAACTATTCTTTATCTACCTACTTGCTTTTGGCTATCTATTCTTCGCTTGGTTCTGGGTGCATGGTGGTCAAACATTGGGAATGCGCGCATGGAAATTGGAAGTCATTAGCCTTGATGGTCAACCCATTAACTGGATACAAGCGCTATTTCGCTATATCTACTCACTTATTAGCTGGATACCACTAGGCGCTGGCTATCTATGGATGCTATTTGATAAAAATAAGCTAACATTTCACGATCGTATTTCTAAAACAGCGATTATTTATAAGCGCTGATTAGGAATTCAGGAATGAAAAACGTTAGTTTTTAAGTCATTAGCTCAAAATAAATATTGAGACTCCTTGAAAAAACAAATATGTATTATTTTTAACCAATTTGTAAATATTAATATATGTTAAAAAAATATTTCTATATCCTACAGCACCTCCCAAAATTCATTATTAAAACAAGGATAGTTAATATGAATATTAAACCTTTCTCCCTTTCATGGCTTTCTAACTCACTGATATTATTTCTGCTCACACTCACTTTAAGTAGCAATGTAATGGCTGATAGCGCTCAAGAAGCTATGATGGGTCAAGCAGTTAGTGAAGAGCAAGAAGACCAAAGTGTTGAGTCTGTCCCTGCTAAAGAAAAGGAAGCTGCCTCAGCCCCCAAAAAAGAAGAAAAACCCAAACCCGTAAGTACCCGTGATTTAGCGATACCGCAAGATGAGTTAAGGCTATTTCTTAAGCCTTTTTCAACGGATGAGTTAAAAGTTGAGGCGGATGGTTGGTTTAAGGCATTGAAAAAGAAAGCAACGGAAGTTACTGCGCTTGAGCTTAAGGCAACACGTTTAAATAAAAAACAAAACAAAATCCAAGGCAGTCTTGAATTGCTAGAGCCCGCACCTACTCAAAAGGATGAAAGCACTGAGGAAAAAGATCCTAATGATCCTCATAATTTAAGTGCCGACGAGCGTTTAGACTACGTTAAAAATTTATTGGTGAGTGTTGATTCCTCGATTGATAGTGACGATATTGAGTCAAAGACAGATGCAAAAAAGGTCTTGAGTGAACTTAATAAAAAATTTGACAAAGACAAAGAAGAGCTTAGTGAAGAAATAGGCAAAGAAATAGAGTTGCGTGCTTCATTAGTTGACCGCCTAAATATCGTTTTAGACTCCATTAATGCAACCGATGGTGTAAAAGAAGATGGTACTGATAATGATTTAGTCGTTCCCTTGCGCCGCTATATATCAACCGTCACAGGATTGCATGTTGACACCAATGATGCAAAATCTACGCTTAAAGGCATAAAAAAATGGATTTTCTCTAAAAAAGGTGGCAAGCGCTGGTTAAAAAATATAGCAATGTTTATAGGGATTCTATTTGGTTTCTGGATACTCTCTCGTATCTTTAGCGCTATCGTTAATAAAATGTTACATGTCTCTGGCAATACATCCGAATTGCTACATAATTTCGTGGTTGGTGTGGTTAAAAAAATAACAATGCTAGTCGGTATTCTGATGTCATTAGCGGCATTAGAAATCAATGTATCGCCTATATTAGCAGCACTAGGTGCAGCAGGTTTCATCTTGGCCTTTGCCCTACAAGGCACCATTAGCAACTTTGCTAGTGGATTATTGATCCTCCTATATCGTCCCTTTGATATGGGCGATTCAATTGAAGGTGGTGGTGTTTCAGGTGAGGTTGAGTCGATGAACTTAGTTTCAACCTGTATAAAAACACCCGACAATCAACATATTGTAGTACCTAATAACGCCATCTGGGGCGGTGCAATCACCAACTCAAGCAGTGCCAGCACACGCCGTATTGATATGAGTTTCACGGTTAGTCATAAAGATAATGCTGATGATGTCATCAAACTGCTAGAAAATATCGTCAAAAAGCAATCACTAGTACTAGCTACCCCTGCTTATTCCGTAGGCTTAAATGAATTAACTGACGCAGGAATGAGCTTTAACGTACGTCCTTGGGTAAATAAAGCGGACTATGGTAGTGTAAAAAGTGTTATTACTCATGAGGTTAAGCGTTTATTTGATAATGGAAAGATACATATGCCATAGGCGTAAATAATCATTATCCTCTCTGATTTTTGTGCCTAAACTTCTCTTTTTTGGCACTTAGGGACGTGCACGGAATAACGTCCCGAGTTCTAACGCAGAATTTTTATTTCAGATTGGATGAACTCATGAGGCGCATAGTTACTCTACGCAACGAATGAGATCATCTAAGCTGGGATAAAAAGGCAAGTTAGAGATCGGGACGTTGTTTCGTGCACGTTCCTTATTAAGTGCTAGACTATTAATTAACAGGCTGTCCGCCTTAATGAAGTTCCAAGCAATGCTTCTACCCATCTTACTTGCTCTTTTGCTCCTGTTTGAATCATCTTAATCATTGCGTAGGCGACTATATAATATGGGTAGATTCATCACTTGAAACTTCCTAAGTTGGTAGCCTAAAGATAAAGTAGCGAGAGAATTTGGCAACATCCATGACTGAAACAACAGAAAATAACCTATGGACACAAGGACTCAGCGCATTAGCTTGTCATCCAAGCACTGAGCAGTTCAAACAGCTAAAGCAGTATGTTGCATTACTGCATCGCTGGAATAAAACTTACAATCTAACCGCTATCCGCGAGCCTCAGCAGATGATTCCTTTGCATATTTTTGACAGCCTTGCGGTTGCCCCTTTTATCGAAGGTGAAAACTGTCTGGATGTGGGGAGTGGCGGTGGATTGCCGGGTATTCCATTGGCAATTATGCAACCACAACGGGCTTTTACTCTTCTGGATACCAATGGCAAAAAAACACGTTTTATGCAACAGGCTGCTATTGAACTAGGCTTAAAAAATATCACCGTAGTACAAACACGAGTTGAAAATTGGCAGGCTGAGAATCAATTTGACACCATTATTAGCCGAGCCTTTGCTTCAATCATTGATTTTGTAGACCGTTCATCGCTCCATTTATCTAAAAAAGGACAAATGTTAGCCATGAAAGGGCGATTTCCTAATAGTGAATTAACGACGCTGCCAAATGAATTCATTGTCGATTTATCAACGACTTTGAAAATACCTGATGTTTCAGGTGAGCGATGTTTAATCAAAATCATAAGAAATTCTTAGGTGTGGTATAAACAATATTATTAGTGCTGAATTTTTTCTATGTTAGGATGCGCGCTCCTTTGGTTATAGAGAAATATGAATGAGCATTCAGCAACGTATTTGGGTAGGATTAATGTTATTCGCCCTTATCGCAACGAGTACAAGTGTCAACGCTAAAGATAAAATACGCACTTGTGCAGACCTGAAAACCAAAACCATTCTAAAAAAAGCAGATCCTTTTAAAGCAACTATTGAAAAATACGCGCGCAAACATGAACTCAACGCCGATTTTGTTCTCGCGATAGCCGCTGTTGAAACCTGCTTTAACTCACGCGCGGTATCGCCTGTTGGTGCTAAAGGTTTAATGCAACTTATGCCTGCAACCGCTAAACGCTTTGGTGTGAGCCATCGTGATAATACTCACCAGAGTGTCAGCGGCGGCACAAAATATCTTAAATTCTTAATGAAGCGCTATAAACATAATATGCGTTTTGCCGCAGCCGCTTATAATGCGGGTGAAGGACGCGTTGACCGCTATAAAGGTGTACCTCCTTACCGTGAAACTCGTCGTTATGTTAAAAATGTATTGCGGGTTTACAATAAGCTGAAATCACATAGAAAATCATTAGGCAAAAAAGATAAAGTAATACGGGTGAGCGGGAAAAGAGCAAAAAAACGCATTTCGCTTATAAAAGCCAGTTCTCACTTGAAAATGTATAAAAATATTAAGCTTAAAACACCAGTCCGCAAACTGTCAGAAAGGCAGACTTTCTTAATCGCTAGTAGATTGCTACTTCAATAATTATGTCAACTATCCTCCCTGTTTCAGCCTTTTCTGATAATTACATCTGGCTAATTTGTGATGAACAGCAACGCTACGCCGCCATTGTTGATCCAGGTGATGCAACACCTGTTATGACTGCGCTAGAAGAGAAAAACATAGAGCCTATCGCTATTTTGATCACCCACCATCATAGTGATCATATCGGCGGTATTTCTCG
>DRMS01000291.1 GCA_011322515.1 Leucothrix mucor | reverse complement strand
TGCTCGTCTTCGCTATCAAAATAATAAAGAAAAAGATAAATCAATTAGTATTCGTTTACGCTACCCCTTTGAGAAAGAAAATAAACGATCACGCGATCGCTCTGCCACTCTTTCTTACAATAGCTTAGACGACCGCGTTATTAGCTCTTTCTTTGTCGCCCCGAAAACAAATATCGGAAAAGATAGCCTCGCAGGATCTATTACACACTCTTCAAATCAAGACAGCAAGAGCCTTAGCGGAAATATGAGTTATCGTGGCGATATGATGGAGGTAGGCGTATCACATACTATTAGCCAATCAGCTAATAACACAGACTATCGCCAACGTAGCAAAGCAAAATTTAAAACAGCACTCTCCTTTGCGGATAACACGGTTGCTATCAGTAAACCCATTCGTAATAGCTTTGCGATTATTACAGGGCCTAAAAATCAAGACAAAGACATCGCTGCTGTTAAAGGGCGATCAAGCTTCTCTCGTTCTAATGGCAAGGATCTTCCTGACTACTATCAAAGCGTGGTTACTACCTCAGGAAAACCAGCAGTCATCAATCTTCCAAACTATCGCTATAACAGTGTTAATGTCGATAGTACTGCTTTACCACGGGGAAGTGATCCCGATTATTCTGAATTTGAACTCAAACCTGCCTATAAACAAGGCTATGTACTCAAAGCAGGCGGTGAAGCAGGTGTTATTGTTGATGGAGTTTTAAAAAATAACAAAGGCGAACCTTTTTCATTAGCAGGAGGGCAACTAATAGCGCTTAATACAAGCAAGAAAAAAGCAATTACTTTCTTTACCAACCGTTCTGGAAAGTTTCGCTTAATATCAGTCCCCGCAGGAAAATATCAGATTGAACTTTTTGATCTAAAAGAAAATAACAAGCAAGTAATTGATATTCCTAATACGCCTGGAAAACTTTATAAATTAGGTGAGTTAACACTATCAGGAACACTAGAAGATTCATGATAAAAGGTAGTAAATTCATTGCCAAACAGATAGGTGGTGTTGAAATAATAATCATAATTCACTAGAATACTTTCATCGACTCGTTAGAGCAGATAAAACTTTAAACCCCAATATCCCCATTGTGTTAGATGCAAGACGCTTAACCCCTTTTGTATTGCATCTAGATTTTTTAATTACCGCTGATTTAATCAAGTAATCATCCCCATCAATGAATCACTCATTTTTAGTGATGGTATTGGATAATTATCAAAATAATAAATTATAAGGAAAACTATCCATGAAAAAATTATCTTTAGTCATCGCTGTTGCAACTCTTCTTTCTTCTTCTATCTCTTTTGCAGCAACAACTACAGACTCTACAGCAGCAACATCTACGACGACTCCTGCTACTCAAATTTTCACAAAAGACTTTGATCTAAAGGTAGAAAAAGAGCCTGTTGTTGAAACTAAGATGCTTGGAAAAGAACACCAGAAGCTAGATATTGAAGCAATGATGAAAGGTAACAGCGAAGGAAAAGCTCATGACATCGGTTCAATGGAGCTTTCTACAACAGCAACAAGTTGTTCAGCAACAATTACAACAGACAACGGCTTTAAACTACAAGGTCAAAACAACCCAGATGCAACACTAGCAGCGTATAAAATTGAATATACAGCGGGAGATAAGGTAGCAACATTTGATGAAAATAATGGAACACAAGACGTAGGTTGTAGCACCGCTGATCTTAAAATGGCAGTAACAGATATGATAAAAGATGCTCCTGCTGATGCCTATGGAGATGTTATCCACGTTGAAGTACGTGCTGAGTCTTAATTTTAAAAAATAGCAATAACAAAACTTATTGCTTGTAAGACTTATAACCCGCTATTCCCTCAGGGATTAGCGGTTTTTTTTTACCTGTAAAATGGAAGTATAGGAAGACAATACTTAATTGCTGATGTTAGGAAGTTCCAAGCAATGGATTTACCAATCTTACTTGCCCTTTTACCCCTTGCAGACCCGCATGAGGCGTAGGGAGGGTTCGAGAGAAACTAGCCCTTAGGAACGTGCACGAAACAATTTCCCGATCTCTAACTTGCCTTTTTATCCTAGCTTGGATGATCTCATTCGTTGCATAGAGTGACTATGCGCCTCATGAGTGCATCCAATCTGAAATAAAAATTCTGCGTTAGAACGTTGGGAAGTTATTCCGTGCACGTTCTTTAGCCTATTTATTTTATCCTCCTGTTTCTTGTGGAATAATTATTCCAAAGCTTTATATTTTGCTATTATAGCTACACAAATTTGCTAAGGAATGATAATGAAGACTTATATGTGCGTTGTTTGCGGTTTTATCTACGAAGAAGAAAATGGCTGGCCAGATGACGGCATTCCAGCGGGTACTAAATGGGAAGATGTGCCCGCTGACTGGGTTTGTCCTGATTGCGATGTTGGCAAGGATGAATTTGAAATGATGGAAATTTAAGAGAACAAAATTAACGGTTATAATAAATAGTTACTACTAATTGAAAATAGAAAGAGAATAGTTTTATGGCAGGTCACAGTAAATGGGCGAATATTAAACACAAAAAAGCGGCAAACGATAAAAAACGCGCTAAAGTTTGGACTAAAATTATACGTGAAATCACGGTTGCAGCAAGAGAGGGGCAAACCTCTGATGCTAATGCACATCCGCGCTTACGTTTAGCCGTTGATAAAGCCCTTGGCGCTAATATGCCGAAAGACACGATTGAACGCGCTTGCAAACGTGGTGCAGGTGAAACCGAAGGGGCTCACTACGAAGAGATTCGCTATGAAGGTTACGGACCTGGAGGCATTGCAGTACTAGCCGACTGCATGACGGATAACCGTAATCGCACCGTTTCAGAAGTACGCCACGCCTTTACCAAAGCAGGCGGAAACTTAGGCACCGATGGCTCTGTTTCTTATATGTTTAATAAAGTAGGCGTCATTACCTATGCACCTGATGCAGACGAAGATGCCATTATGGAAGTCGCACTCGAAGCGGGTGCAGAGGATGTGGTGAGTGAAGATGATGGCTCTATTGAAGTATTAACCTCTCCTGAGGACTTCACCACTGTCAATAACGCCTTAAAAGCCGCGAATTTAGAATCCGTTAATGCAGAAATCGCCATGCGCGCTGACCTGCTCACCACATTAGATAATGACACTGCTGAAAAACTACTAAAATTGATTGATGTCTTAGAAGACCTTGATGATGTACAAGAGGTTTATTCTAATGCCGATATTCCTGACGAAGTATTAGAAAATAGGGAGTAATCACGATTGCCTATTATCAGAATTTTAGGTATTGACCCTGGCTCCCGCATTACGGGAGTGGGGATTATTGATAGTGATGGTCGTCATAGCAAACACGTTTATAGTACTTGCATACGACTTGGTAGTGCTCCCTTCCCTGAGCGTCTTGGCACCATTTATCGTGAACTTGAACAGATTATCCAACAGCATCAACCCCAACAAATGGCGATTGAAGATGTCTTTCTCGCTAAAAACCCCTCCTCAGCATTAAAACTAGGTCAAGCTCGTGGCGCAGCAATTTGCGCTACGGTTATGCAAAAACTACCCGTTGCCGAATACAGCGCCCGTGAGATTAAACTCGCCACCGTTGGCAAAGGGAACGCCGATAAAACCCAAGTGCAACATATGGTCAAAATATTACTTAATCTACAAGGGAAAATTCAATCAGACACGGCAGACGCTTTGGCTATTGCACTAAGTCATGCGCATACGGGGGTGATAAAAGCACGTTTGGAAGCGGCAAGAAAAAAATACTAATACGGCTGCCAACTTAAGGCGGGACAAGTAACCTCATGGCAAATAACCCGCACCCTTCGACAAGCTCAGGGAACTAGTCCTTCGACAAGCTCAGGGAACTAGTCCTTCGACAAGCTCAGGGAACTAGTCCTTCGACAAGCTCAGGGAACTAGTCCTTCGGTAGACTCAGGGAACTAGCCCTTCGGTAGACTCAGGACACCGCTTCCTGAGCTTGTCGAAGGGTGCGGGTGAATAGCAGAAACATGAACTGTCCCGCCTTAAACTGGTAGCCACTAATACCAAAAGGAACGACACTATGATCGGACAACTGCGAGGCAAACTTATTCACAAACAAGCACCCCAATTAATGCTGGATGTTAATGGAGTGGGCTATGAATTATTAGCCTCAATGACCACCTTTCTTGATCTTCCTGAACTGGATGAAGAAACGACGCTGTTTACACATTTTATCGTGCGCGAAGATTCGCAAACACTGTATGCCTTTGGTTCAAAATCAGAACGCTCTTTATTTCGCACCTTATTAAAGGTCAATGGCGTAGGGCCTAAAATGGCATTAGCGATTGTTTCGGGCATGACCGCGCAGGAGTTTTCACAGTTTATTCATGCAGGTGATATTACCGCCTTAACCCGCCTACCGGGGGTTGGAAAAAAGACCGCAGAACGTTTAATTATTGAAATGCGCGACCGCTTACCAGAAGTAGAATCAACCGATACTAACACTACAAGCACACCGCGCGCGCCCTCACAAAAACATATTGAAGACGAAGCCGTTACGGCATTGCTAGCACTGGGTTATAAGCCACCTCAAGCAAGTCGCATGGTCGCTTCGATTAGTCAAGAAAACCTCTCCGCAGAAGAAATGATTCGTTTAGCCCTCAAGGCTAGTTTATTATGATGGATGAAGAAGATCGCATTATATCCCCTGTCGCGAGCTTAGATGAAACCACGGAAGAGCATATTCGTCCAAAATATCTGGATGATTATATTGGTCAACCCAGCGTGCGCGAGCAAATGGAAATTTTTATTCCTGCCGCAAAAGCACGCGGTGAAGCATTGGATCATGTACTTATTTTTGGCCCGCCAGGATTAGGCAAAACCACCCTGTCCCATATTATCGCCAATGAACTCCATGCCAATCTGCGCTCGACCTCAGGGCCTGTATTAGAAAAAGCAGGTGATTTAGCCGCCTTATTGACTAATCTTGAACCGCATGATGTGCTCTTTATTGATGAAATCCATCGCCTTAGCCCCGCGATTGAAGAAATCCTCTATCCTGCAATGGAAGATTTTCAACTCGACATTATGATTGGTGAAGGTCCCGCCGCACGCTCTATTAAACTCGACTTACCACCTTTTACATTGGTGGGAGCAACCACCCGTGCAGGACTATTGACCGCCCCACTGCGGGATCGTTTTGGCATTGTACAACGCTTAGAATTTTACAAAATAAAAGACCTAACTTATATTATCACCCGCGCAGCTAATATTATTGGCGCAATCATTGATGCCGCAGGGGCAAAGGAAATAGCGCGCCGTTCGCGTGGTACGCCACGTATCGCGAATCGTTTACTACGGCGCGTGCGAGACTACGCACAAATAAAATCCGATGGAAAAATAACCGCTAATATTGCAGATAAAGCATTAAATATGCTCAATGTTGACAGTGAAGGACTCGATCATATGGATCGTCGTCTACTGCTCGCCATTATGGAAAAATTTGATGGGGGACCTGTGGGATCAAACAGCCTTGCCGCTGCAATAAGTGAAGAACGCGGCACCATTGAAGAAGTGCTAGAACCGTTTTTAATTCAACAAGGTTTTTTAATGCGCACCCCGAGAGGAAGAGTCGCCACACGTCACGCATGGCAATATTTTGGCTTGAATCAGCCTGAACAAAAAGACTGAAACGGTTTCGAAATTTTAAATCAGCTATGCTTTTTCATCCTTATTTTCAATCATACTATCCGCTAAGCATAGCGTTTAAAGTTAACGGTGCTTATCTTTGATAGCCTACTATTTTTAAGTATCGCTAGTATTCATTATGAACATTATCTTATTTTGCTTACCTTTATTTGGTAAAGCCATCATTCAAAAATTGATTGACCAAGGCACTCCTCCTGCATTTATTGTAGGACCTGCACGCGCGCATCCAACCTTTGATGAAATGTTGAAGATTGCTCATAGTTTTAATCTTCCCGTCTTGATCTTTGAGCAAAATCCTACCGAAGAAAGATTTGTAAAGCGGATCAATGAACTATCGCCAGATTTGATTATCGTTGCATCTTACCCTCACTATATTCCTGAGGCTGTTTTTTCAGCGGCTAAAATCGCGGCGGTAAATGCCCACCCCTCACTGCTCCCTCATTATCGAGGAGCGAATCCTTATTTTCATGTGGTT
>DRMS01000290.1 GCA_011322515.1 Leucothrix mucor | reverse complement strand
TCTTTCCATGCCTTTCTCCATACCCCATCGAAAGGAGGGAAGATTTTCCATATTTACTTGTGTCAACATATTTTTTGCCTCTTCGATTTCTGTTTGTAGATTGCGGTTTTCAGATAAAATCTCCAACATAGAAAAGTAGTCACGAAAACGTTTATTGTCGTTTTTCAATAAGTGATGTAAACGGGTCACAATGTAACAGACAACATCCTGCGCAGGTTGTTGCTTAAAATCACATAATATCGCTAAGACTAGCGCATCAGGATCATCTTGTTGAATTAATAAGTTGCAATCGACATTGTGTATATCAAGAATTTGATACTGATAGCTTAAATTAGCGGTCTGTAAGCCCGATTTCATGGTTAGCTTAGAGGAGCCAATATACAGCATATACTGACGAATCTCCTCCTTTTGCCAACTCATTTGAATATCGGTGTAATAGCGTAACATTCTTAATGGCATCTGCGGGTGGTTATTATTTTGTATTTCCAGATGCAAAATAAAAGGTTGACCTGTTTTCTCCTCTTTGAGACGCACAACCATATCTGCCTGACGTGACTCAATACGTTGCTGTTCTGTTTCAAGCAACTCAACAGACTCACTATCCACATTTAAACCAAGCAATAGATTCGCAATATCAACCGCTAATCGACGCAACACCTTTTTACTAATAATATCTTTATTTCCCATACCTTAAAGTATAGGGCATAAGTGTTAGAAGGTGTATGGAGAAATATAGGGCAGAACGAGATAAAACTAAGGAAAAGTCTCAATGCCTTCATCTAGTCGTTGCTCCAGAACATCATTTATTAGACTCTCTTCCGTTTGTTCTAACTCTCTGATATTTGCCATCATTTCTGACGGGATACAACGTTAAACTATGTTAAACTACTGTATCATTCAAAATAGGAAATCAAGGATGACGACTCTAACCCGAACAGCATTTCTCTCTGAAATGGCGCAGAAAAGTATTCGCCTTTCTACTGCAAATAATGATGCCCGCTTGAGTAAATTAAACCTAAATCGCATCGATACAAATAATGATGGTTATCTGGATACCCAAAATGAAATGAAGTCATTATTTCGAGCGATTGACTATTATGATCGCAATGGTCAATATGACTCAATAGAGCTTGGTAGATCAAATCAACCAACAGTTGCGGGAAAGTTAGTAAGTGCCATTCGTGATATTGCGGTAGGTCAACAAGCAGAAGGGGGTGCAGTTACTCTAAAACATTCTGATTTTCTCCAAGAAATGAAGGGAAAGCGCATTTTGCTTTCTCAGGCACGAAATGATCCGCGTTTAAGTGAACTCAATTTTTCTCAAATTAATGCCAATAATGACGGGTTTATTGCTAGTAACACTGAATTTACTCGGCTTTTTAAGGCCGTTGACTATTTTGATCGTAATGGCGATCCTCAATCTGTAAACCTTGGCAGTACACAAAAACCAACCAAACCTGGCTTATTAATCGCTGCATTGCGTCATATCGCAACAGGCGAACAGACACCTCAGCCTACAACTACACTCAAGCGCTCTGATTTTCTACAAGAAATGGAGGGCAAACGCATTTTACTTTCTCAAGCACGAAATGATCCTCGTTTGAGTGAGCTTAATTTTAGTCATGTGAATACGGATCATAATGGCTTTATATCAAGTGCTAATGATTTTATTTCACTGTTTAAAGCGGTGGATTATTTTGACCGCAATGGTGATGCGGGTTCGGTTAATCTTGGTAGCGCTCAGAACCCAAGCAAACCCGCCAAATTTATAACGGCATTGCGCGATATAGCAACAACTAACACAACGCCCATTGATCCAGAACCAGAACCTATTACCACTGAATTTAAAGATGCGGCCATTAGTAAAACCTTTGCGAATAATTTTAAGGGTGAAATTAAGCGAGGTGATGGGGGCGATAAAGTTGTTGCAATTCAATATGCGCTGGGTCGTTTAGGGCATTTAGAGTATGTCTGCGATGGCGATTTTGGCGGACAAACCCTTGCGGCGGTACAATCATTTCAACGTGTTACGCCTACTCTTGCTGTAACAGGATCGGTTAAAGCTGATACGCTGGCGGCGCTTGATAAAGCAGTATCCAGCCTAGATTTACGCGTCCCTGTGATGAAGTCGGGTCAAAATCCCATGACCTTTTTATCGGATTTCAGGCGCTTTAATCTGCCCAGAATAAAGGTTGATATTCGTGGCGAAGATGTTTCATGGGATAGTCCTGATGTACAGAAAGCATATGGTGTTTTTG
>DRMS01000289.1 GCA_011322515.1 Leucothrix mucor | reverse complement strand
TTGGCATTGCTTTAATATCGTTTAAATCACCTTGTACCGTTATACAAGAATCTTGGCGCAATTGATTTAACTCTGCACAGAGTTTTTCCGCATCACTTGATGAATTACGGTAATGCACTACAACCTTTGCACCATTTGCATGTAATGTGCGTAAGGTAACTGCACCAATACGTCGTGCGGAGCCTGTTACTAATGCAACTTTATTGTTTAGATTTTTCATTTATGACCTTCTTGAGTGTATAGTTCTGATCTTTTCTTCTTAAACTGTAATTAATAAATTCATAATGAAATTTACCACAAAACTCCCCACTCCTTCCGATGATGCACTGGCGCATAGTCAAAAATTACAGCACAAAATACGCGATGTCATTGATGAAAACAATGGCTCTATTTCATTTCGCCGTTATATGGAAATGGCGTTATATCAGCAAGGGCTGGGCTATTATGTTGCAGGTGCTAGAAAAATTGGTCAATCAGGTGATTTTATTACCGCACCAGAAATTTCACCCTTATTTTCACAATGCCTTGCCAGTCAGTGTCAGCAAATATTAGCGCAGCTTAAACAGGGGGATATACTCGAATTAGGCGCGGGTTCTGGATTAATGGCTGCGCATATTTTACTGGAGCTAGAAAAGCAATCCTCGTTGCCACGCCATTATTATATTCTTGATGTAAGCCCAGAGTTGAAACAACGCCAAAAAGAAACCATTGAAGCCTTAGCCCCGCATTTATTGATGCATGTTAGTTGGTTGGATAATCTGCCTGACGCTTTTATAGGTATAATTTTAGCGAATGAAGTGCTAGACGCAATGCCTGTGGATGTGTTTACTTTGCATAAGGAGCAATGTTTTGAGCATCGCGTTATTTGGCAAGAGGATAGATTGCTAGAACAATTAAACCCTGCCAATGCAGATTTAGTCAATGCAGTGGCTGATTTAAATCTTGGCAAAATGGAATCGCCTTATACATCTGAAATCAATCAGAATCTTAGCGGTTGGTTTGAAACGTTATCCGCGTGTTTATCGCAAGGGGTGGCTATTTTGGTGGATTATGGCTATACCGCCAGTGAGTATTATCACCCTGATCGCACCAAAGGTACCTTGATTTGTCACTTCCAACACCATGTGAATGAATCGCCACTACATTATCCAGGATTACAGGATATTACCGCTAATGTGGATTTTACGGCAGTTGCAAAATGCGCTGATAAAGCAGGGTTTAGTGTGTCAGGTTTTACCTCTCAAGCCGCCTTTTTAGCAGGAAATCAATTAGAAACTTTCTTTATGCGTGCCTTAGATGAATCACCTGAAAAGCAATATGAATTAGCGCAACAAGTACGATTATTGAGTCTTCCCTCTGAAATGGGGGAACGTTTTAAAGTGATTGCACTTAGCAAGGAATGTGTACTTGATTTGAATGGATTTTCTGTGACTGATCAGCGCTATAGGTTATAAGTGTAAGCTGAGATGTTATAAATCCAAATAAGTGACCTCACTATCACTATAATCGTTACAGCAACTCTACGTCCCTGTAGAAATTATCAAACACGAACACCTTAATCGCAATTCAATAATGTACTCACAAAGCCAATATGGGGGATACAATCACCTCATGCAAGGTCATTGCGTGACTTCATAATCTACTGTTTGTTCAAGCTCGTCTTATAATACTAGTGAGGTCACTTATGCAGACTTGCTTTGTTTTATCCTATAGCGTTATTGATGTGAAAAAAGGGTCAATATTTCTAAAATACTTTGTACGGGTAGTTAATATTCCGATACTGTTGGTGAAGCGGATAAAGACTGTACGGAAAAGCTGAAACTTTCACCCCTTATAATAGAGATTGTTACTATTAGGATGATTGCAGGCTACCAGTTTAAGGCGGGACAGCCTATTCACCCGCTCCCTTCGACAAGCTCAGG
>DRMS01000288.1 GCA_011322515.1 Leucothrix mucor | reverse complement strand
CTATATATCATGGTCAGTAATTGGAAAGTACACCATATAATGCTCAATAAATTAATCACGGTAATTCTCAGGCAGTTTCCTGTTGGCTAACTATGGGCTACCAACTTAAGGAGGGACAAGTAACATCATGGCAAATAACCCGCACCCTTCGACAAGCTCAGGGAACTAGCTTGTCGAAGGGTGCGGGTGAATAACAGAAACATGAACTGTCCCGCCTTAAACTGGTAGCCTAACTATGTTCTGATTCGCTAAAGCCATCAAACTTATCTTGTTGGAGTGCTCAGGAAGTTCCAAGCAATGATTTTACTCATCTTAGGAACGTGCACGTTCCTTACTTGCCCTTTTGCTCCTGCTTGAATCATCTCAATCGTTGTGTAGAGCAACTATGCGCCTCTTGAGATGCTCCAATCAGAAACAAAAAAACAGCGCAATATAGGTAAATTGATTACTTGGAACTTCCTAATTACTACTTATCTCTCGCTAAATAAAAATAGTTCATTTTATCAGAAAATTTAACCCAGTTATCTGGGGATATATTTCCCACTTGATTGTTACAATTTTTATTTTTTGCTACTATCTTGCGTGCGATATGATATAGAAACTGTGTGTTATTTCATCGTTCATATACATGGGCTTGTCGCTTAGAAATAGAACTAGAAAGGAATTTAATGGAAAATTGACTTTAAACAGACTTTTAGGGATGAACAAGATGCTGTTAGGACTTTACCATCTTTAAAATTAATGAATAATTACACCAAAAAAATTCTAAATAATACATAAGGATATGTTTTATTTAGAATTACCCCAGATTTATTGTGTCTACCTACTTGAGTGTCAACAGTGATTTAAAACAGATGATTGTCTGTTTTTTCTGGTTTGGTGTGATTAATATTGCCAACTACAAATTGTATGGAACATATGAGCTCAAAAAATAGCCAAAGGCTTCCCGCCAATATTTCAAAAGGAAACGACCAAGGTCAACTGGTTGTTTCTTCAAACGATGTTTACCCAGAAGAGATACTAGAACCCCGTTCTGGACTAAATTTACGTGAATTTATTAACACATTAAGTAGGCACAAAGCACTATTGGTTGGATTTACAGTAGCAACATTATTGCTAGCACTTATTTTAACTTTGTTAATGGATCCAGTTTATAGAGCGAGTTCTACAGTTCAAATTCAAAGGAATACGAATAAAGTTGTCAACATTGATATGTTGAATCCTTTAGAGTCTCGAAGCGATAAAGACTTTTATGAAACCCAGCGACAGCTGATTCAAAGTCGCACATTGGCGCGCCGTGTTATTAATCAACTTAATTTAGAGAATAGTGCGGAGTCTGGTGGCATTGTTTCTAAATTTAAAGCAATGCTTGGATTGCAAAATGTGGATAAAAATAATCCAAGCATGGTTGAGACGGCTTTTCTTGAAGGTTTAAGTGTTACTCCTGTTAGTAATTCGCAATTAATACAGATTAATTATGAATCAAAAGAGCCTCAGCTAGCTGCCAATATTACGAATGCTGTTACAAAAACATTTGTGCGCATGAACTTGGAGCGTCGCTATGATACGGCATCTTATTCAAAGGAGTTTTTGGCGACTAGCCTGAATAAGACTAAGAAAAATCTGGAAAGCTCAGAAAACAAACTAAACAAATATGCAATCAAGTATGGAATTATTCAGAATTCTGATGGAGAAGATAGTAATTCGCACTCATTAAAGAAAATGTCTGAAGAGCTTGTAACGGCAAAGAAGGAGCGTATTGAAGCCGAATCAGCTTATCTACAGTCTCAGCAAATAGCTGATGATGAAAATGCGACTTCTGTTCGAATACTTAAAGACCCCTATATACAGTCGTTAAAGAAAACAATAGCGAGACTTGAGGCAAACTCACAAGAAATCTTAAAAAAATATTCCCCACGCTCATCACGTGCAAAGCGCATAAAAAAGCAAATAGATGAAGTTAGATCACAAATTAATATTGAATCTTATGCGATTAAAAGTGCCTTGAAATCAGAGTTTTCTGCTGCTAAGCAAAAAGAAACGATGATTAAAACGCAATTAAATAAATTAAAAATGGAAACCTTGGAGCTTCAAGGTAAAAGTATTAAGTACAATACTTTATTGCGTGAAGTAAAATCTAATCGTGAGTTATATAAGGATCTATTAGGTCAACTAAAGAAAGTTAGTATTGCTGGCAATGTTGATAATAATAATATTTCTATTGTGGATAAGGCGGGTGTACCTTATAAGAAATTTAAGCCTAATTTTAAAACTAACCTGACTTTTGGACTTTTACTGGGCTTGCTTCTTGGGATGGGAGCAGCTTTCCTACGTGAGTTTATGGATGATACTGTAAAGAATCCTAATGAACTTGAAAGAGTGACGGGTCTTCCTGTGCTAGGCATGTTGCCTGCATTAAAATCCTTAAGCTCACGCTCTATTGCCCTGCAAACCTATCATGAACCAAAATCTACACTAGCTGAGGCTATTCGTTCATTAAGAACTAGTTTGAGATTTTCAACTAGAGAAGGAGCACCAAAAAGTACGTTTATAACAAGTTCTGCTGCGGGAGAGGGTAAAAGTACTATTGCTCTAAATTTAGCGACTGCCTATGCACAAGGTGGAAATAAGGTATTGGTAATCGATGCAGATTTACGTAATCCATCACTTCATAAACTATTTAAGTTAGAAAATTACCAAGGTTTGACTAATTATCTAGCGGGTGGTGGTTCTAGTAGTGAAATTAACCGCCCAACAATGATTAAAAATCTCTATGCGGTTACTTCTGGTCCAATACCTCCCGATCCTGTTGAGTTATTATCAGGTAAGCGTATGGGAACATTATTAAGCAATGCATCTGCTGATTTTGATTATGTTATTATTGATGGTCCTCCTGTGCTGGGATTAGCTGATGCGCTCGTTATATCAGGTCTATGTGATGCAACTGTGCTAGCAGTCGAAGCTGGCAAGACACGTAAAGTTACTTTAATGAAGAGTTTGAAACGTCTTGAAAGAGCACATAGCAATATTGTTGGTTTACTCTTTACTCGTGTAGATCGTTCTGTTGTCGATTCTGATTATCATGAGGATTATCATTATCCTTACTCAGACGATGAAGATACAAAAAGTATAGAAAGTCCTAAGGTGACACAATTAAAACTGCATAAAGTAGCTTAATTATTATCCTGATTTCATATACACTAAGGGTATGAAATCAGAAGCAATCCGATGTGCAATAAAACTTAATAATGAGCCAGCTTTGCTGGTTCGTTTTGGTGATCCTCAGCGAAAACTGCCACGAGGCATTACAGAGTTATTACGCATTGTCTCTTCGGATGCAGCGTTAAAACAAATATCTAAAAAAAATAATATTGATGCAATACGCTTTAGAAAAATACTTCTAAACTATATTCAAGAAGTTCTACTTAAAGATAATAATTCAGATTTAAGAGTGTTAGGACTTGATCAAACCGCAGATAATTCTTTACGCAGATTACACTATAGATTATTGATGAATGTTTTTCATCCAGATAAATTTGATAGTACTTCTGCTCCTCCTCACTACTACACACAACGTATCTCAAAATCCTATAAAAATATTAAGAATAAGCAAGTTATTCATAAGGTGGTTAAAGCTTCTAAATTTTCCATGACAAAAGTAAATATTGATCATTATCAAAAAAATAAAATAAATATTAATCGTTGTTTGAGAGAGGAAAACAATGATGTATTTGTTAAAAATAATTGGATGCTGCCCGCATTTAGTCTGTTCTTAATCACTGCTTTTATAATGCTTTTTATGCTTACTCCTTCCTCTCCCCAGATAGTTGTTAAAAAAACTAATGATGAAGTTATTCAAGATATAGCAAGTAGGCAAATTGACTTGCTAGAAGAGAAAAGGCGAAGCACAACACTAAACATTAGAGATCAGCAACAGCTATCTAAAAAATAATCGGCTACCAGTTTAAGGCGGGACAGTTAATGTTTCTGCCTACTCACCCGCACCCTTCGATAAGCTCAGGAAGCTAGTTCCCTGAGCTTATCGAAGGGTGCGGGTTGTTTGCTATGACTTTACTTGTCCCGCCTTAAGTTGGTAGCCAAATAATCTAATAAATTTATAAAATAGAAGTATAAAAATATTCTTAGATTTCTTTCCTAGTATTTTTTACTTTTTCATATACAATCGCGCTCCAATTAGTTCTTTGGAATCCATGCGTTGGTAGATCAAACTTTCTAGTCCTCGCGCTATAACCCCCGATGGTCATATGACTTGTATGGCGCTTTGTATTTAGATGTTCATATTCTATTGCTCGTGTTGGCTACCAGCTTAAGGCGGGATAGTTGATGTTTATGCTAATTCACCCCGCACTTTCGACAAACTCAGGAGGCTAGTTTCCTAAGTTTGTCGAAGGTGCGGATTATTTTCTATGATTTTATTTATCCCACCTTAAGTTAGTAGCTCTCGTGTTTATTAGTAAATACCTAGATCCTACAAGCAATTATACAGTATAGTTTAAGTTATTGATTTTCATAATAATATATTTATTTTTTAAATATCAATAAGTCTTCCTATTAAACACAGTTCGCTTTATAAATTAATAGTTTGTACTTTATCTGTGTGAATACTTGCAGGGTATAGGTGACGATTGACCTCAATTTTGCCTTATGTTTAGTATTATTTTAAATAAAGTTTCTTTCTACTTTTTAATGTTTGTATTGAGCTTCGCCATTCTGCTTTATGTAACATTAATTGTAGAGGAGAATGACGATAGTAGTAGTCGATTAAGCCTCGCTGTTCAAAAAATAACAATGATGAAACCTCCGCCTAAAATGAATTCTGTTGCAGAGCTGTCAGTAAAGGAAATTGTTTTTATGGATAATGTTCCTGTAAAGACAGGTCGATTATCCTCAAAATATGGAATTCGCAAAGATCCCTTCAATGGTAGAAAAAGAATGCATCATGGCATCGATATTGCGGCACAGAGAGGTACAAATATTTACCCATTAGGTAGAGGAGAGGTGTTATTTTCAGGAAGAAAATCAGGCTATGGAAATATGGTTGAAATTTTGCATGGTGATGCAATTATTTCCCGCTATGCGCATATCAAAAAGTTGCTCGTTAAAAAGGGGCAGATTGTAAATAAAGGAGATATTATTGCATTAGTTGGTAATACAGGTCGCTCAACAGGACCGCATTTACATCTTGAAATAGCAATTAATGGTGAGACGGTTGATCCTGAAATATTTTTGATAGGTAATGTTGCTTATAAATAATGATTGAATAGTATATCTATAGTTTTTCACATAAATAATTGCACCCTTCGACTCCGTTCAGGGTACAGCTCCCTGAGCGGAGTCGAAGGGTGAGGAAATTTAATAAATGAATGTCTATATATTAGGAAAAACAACATAAGGATGTTTGAAGTAACGAATTTACCAATATTGCGCAGATTTTTTCTCCTGATTGGAGTATATCAAGAAGCGCATAGTCGCTCTACGCAACGATCTTAAGTTGGCAACCCCATTTTTCATTTGGAGAAGGCAGGGGTTTTTAACTGTAAGGGGTCAGCCAGGAGGCCACTTTAAAGGTCTACCAGCAAGGAGATGTAAATGAATATGAAAAACAGTTTGTCCCGCTGATTCGCCGCAGTTCATTACCACGCGATAGCCATTAGCAGAATACCCCGCATCAGTAGCCACCTTTTTTGCAGTAAGATAGAGTTTACTAATAACATCAGCATTGCCCTTATCTAAATCATTGATGGTTGCGATATGTTTTTTAGGAATAATTAAAGCATGCAGTGGTGCTTGTGGATTAAGATCCTCAAAGGCAAATACATCATTATCCTCATAGATAGCGTTTGATGCTATTTCGCCACCAATAATTTTGCAAAATATACAATCACTCATAATTAAGCCTCCGTAATAAAAATTCTACAGTAAGTTTCCAGTCCTTAATAACTACGTCGTCCAGAAAAAGCATGTGATAGTGTGCCGCTATCAACATAATCCAGTTCGCCACCGATAGGTATGCCATGTGCAATACGTGTTGTTTTAATATTATACTTTTCAGCTAATTCACTAATATAATGTGCGGTTACTTCGCCTTCGATACTAGGATTGGTGGCTAGAATTAATTCTTTCACTTTGCCTTTAGATAAGCGTGCTTCAAGTAGATCTAGTCCTAACTCTTCAGGACCAATGCCATCAAGTGGTGATAGTTTTCCCATTAGTACAAAGTAATACCCTTGATAATTAGTTGCTTGTTCCAGCGCTAAAACATCGGTAGGATTTTCTACAACACATAAAGAATTCTGTTGGCGCGATGCATTATTGCAAATGCGACAAAGCTTATCTTCACTAAAGGTACGACACTGATCACAGTGCGCAACATTTTCCATTGCTGCTTGCAATATTGTTGCAAGTTTCATTCCTGAAGCACGGTCATGTTCTAATAAATGAAATGCCATGCGCTGCGCTGTTTTTGTGCCAACACTGGGAAGACATCGCAACGCATTAATTAATTCATTTAGTAGTGAAGAATCGGACATAATTAAAACGGCATCTTCATGCCACCAGGAAGACTCATTCCGTCAGTAACACCTGCCATTCTTTCTTTAGAGACAATGGCTAGCTTCTGTACCGCATCATTAAAAGCGGCAGCCATCAAATCTTCGACCATTTCTTTATCATCGGCATCATCTGAAATAAGACTTGCATCAATATTAACCTTTTTACACTCATGCTGACCATTAATAACAACCGATACTAAACCACCACCTGCCTCGCCTGTAATTTCAATTGCAGCAATTTCAGCTTGTGCTTTTTGCATATCTTCTTGCATTTTTTGTGCTTGCTTCATTAAGCCGCCAAGTCCACCTTTCATCATAATATTTTTATCCTTTTTTGGGAGTTTTAGTTTTTTAGTTGGCATTCTTCCTAGGCAGTTGATAATTACTGACGAAGAGTGCCTTTTGGTTTTATCGAATTAGGCACAACCTGTGCCTTAAAATGGTTTTGTAAATCTTTTACAAAGGGGTCATTATTAATTAAATCTTCTGCCTGTTGTTGGCGTTCCTGATTTTTTCTACATGTACGCTCCGCAGGGGTTTCATCGTTTAAATGCTGGGTGTTAATTAATAAGTTAATGGGTTTGCTATAGAGTTCACTTAATGCGCTCTCTATTTGCGATGTAGTTGTTCGTGCTAGTAAGTCCTCGCCATATTTATCCAGAGAAAGCTTTACCTTTCCACCTTCAATACTTTTTAAAATACAATGCTTGATTAGCTCAGCTGCACGACCTGTTAAATTTAGTAGAGGGACGATTTCATGCCACTCTGTTGGTAAGAGCGAAGGTGAGTCGTTTGCATTATTGGGTTCAACTAAAATAGCTTTTTTTGTTTTATTACTCTGTGCTTGTAGCGGGGTAATAACTGCAGCAATCTGAGCAGGTGGCTCTTCTGCAGCACCCCATGGTGGCGGTTCATTTATTACAGGAGGTTCATTTATAACAGTATTTATTTTTGCATTGCTTTTGTCGGCTAATGAAGATTGAGTTTCAATACCCTTTGTCTCTATCTCTGTTTTTGAACCACTAGGGTCAGATATTTTGTTTTCGCTACTCGCTATGGGTGTTTTTTTTTTCGTCTCGTTTGTAACGGATACTTCACTTTGCTGGCTCTCATCTGTGATAATATTTTGCGCTGGCGCAATATCCCTTAATGGTCTAAACGTCAGTAAGCGCAGAAAAATCATCTCAAACCCACAGCGAGGATCAGGCGATAAGGGTAAGTCTCGACGCCCATGCAGTGCAATTTGATAATAAAGCTGTACATCCTCTTTGCTAAACTGATCAGCAAGTTGCTTTATCATCTCATCTTCTTCTTCCGTTTGAGGGATAACCTGTAAAACTGCCATTTTATGTAACAAGGCAATTAGTGCGTCGGTTGCGGCTTCAAAATCAGGCGTAACGCTCGCCATTTGCTCTATATCAGCCAACACTTTTTCACCATCACCAATGGCAACTGATTTTAATAAATCGAGCAATGGTTCATGTGAAATTGTTCCTAGCATTTCACGAACCTCTGTCTCTTTTAATGCGCCTGCACCAAAAGAAATCGCCTGATCAAGCAAACTTAACGCATCGCGCATACTACCATCGGCAATGCGTGAAAGCAGGCGTAAAGATGCTTTATCACTCTCAATAGATTCTTTGTTTGTAATCATCGCCAAATGATTTGAGATTAACTCAACACTCATCCGTTTAAGATTGAATTGTAAGCAACGAGAAAGAATAGTAACAGGGAGTTTTTGCGGATCAGTGGTTGCAAACAGAAATTTTACATGCGAAGGAGGTTCCTCTAATGTTTTCAATAAGGCATTAAAACTATGTCCAGAAAGCATATGCACTTCGTCAATTAGATAGACCTTAAAGCGTCCACGCGTAGGTGCATATTGGACATTATCGAGTAGCTCCCGCGTATCCTCAATTTTAGTACGAGAAGCTGCATCAACCTCAATCAGATCAACAAACCGACCTTCTGTAATCTCTCGACAACTACTGCATTTGCAACAAGGTTCTGAAGTAATTCCTTTTTCACAATTAAGGCATTTTGCCAATACACGTGCAATAGTAGTTTTACCCACACCGCGAGTCCCTGTAAATAAATAGGCATGGTGCAAACGGTCACTATCCAATGCATTAACAAGTGCTTTAAGCACATGTTGTTGCCCAACCATTTCTTTGAAATTTTGTGGACGCCATTTTCTTGCAAGGACTTGATAACTCATAAGAGTAGTGTACTAGAAGTTAGAGGGGAGGAAAATATTAACTTGCGCATATCACTCAGAAAGTGACTAAGGGATGATTTGGACGTATCAAAGAGTGATAAAAAATTAGAGTGGCGATCCACATCAGCTACATCTCGGCACCCGAGTCCACTACTACCGTTGCTCCCTTCCAGGCCTGGCGGGGTTCGTAGTTTATCGCCGCGAGAGAACCGATGCGGATCACCATAGAGTTCAAAAATAAAATATTCTTGAATTAATAACAGCGCGGCGATTATGCGATAAAAAGTACACTGAAACAAGGAAGATTTGTTTTTTTCACTCATCCTTGGCGGTCAATAAGGTTTCAACGTATAATCTTGGCTTTATTCAATTTTTAATTCCATTTTTTAAAGCACCCACCTCTATGAAAGTTTCTCAATTTCCAATATCCACCCTCCGTGAAACACCTGCTGATGCCGAAATTATCAGTCATCAGCTGATGCTAAAAGCAGGTTTAATCCGTCGTCTTGCATCGGGTTTATATACATGGGCACCGTTTGGTTTAAAAGTATTGCGTAAAGTAGAAGCTATTATTCGTGAAGAGATGAATAAAGCAGGTGCCATTGAGTTATTAATGCCTTCGATTCAGCCCGCTGAGCTATGGGAAGAGTCGCATCGTTGGGATCAATACGGCGCAGAGCTATT
>DRMS01000287.1 GCA_011322515.1 Leucothrix mucor | reverse complement strand
TGGTCTATCGTTTACCACAGATTGGATAGCAATCAGTCTTGCTCTTTATATTATAGCAGGGCTGTGTTGGATTCCTGTTGTGTGGTTGCAGATTCGTATGAAAGCATTGGCACTACAAGCGAGTGAAACAAAAACCGACTTGCCCAAACAATATTGGCATTATGCGAGGCTATGGTTTTGGCTCGGGATACCTGCTTTTTTAGCGATGATGACCATTGTTTTATTAATGGTTTTTAAACCCATTTTTTTATGAAATGATACTGCTTATAACGGATTTTTTTGGTGATTTTTATCATTTAATAATATTTATATATCAAAAGCTTATGATGTTTTTATGTAAATATTCAGCTAACCGCCATGAAATTTACACTGCTTATTTGTGTATTTATAAGCTACCAACTTTACTTGTCCCGCCTTAAATTGGTAGCCATTGAATGGTTTTTTATAACCAATGATGAGCTTGAAAGTTTTGAAGAAGCGGCAACAAGAATCCGTTGGTATTTATGTCGCTGGCAAATTGAAATATTTTTTAAGATATAGAAAAATAGCTGTAAAATAGAAAAGCTTCAACTTGAAAGCAAAAAACGTTTAGAAGTTGCCCTTTCCTTTTATATGATCATTGCTTGACGAATACTGTATTTAACTACATTGGGACGAAATTGCCCTGAACTCCCCTGCGATGTGGTGTTTGAAACAGAGGAATGGCAAGCTGCTTACCTTCTTTCTCATCGACAACCTCCACCCGAGACACCAACAATCAATAAAATGATACGAACAATCTCTACCTTCGGAGGCTTTTTAAATCGAAAAGCGGATGGTGAACCTGACGTTCAAACTTTGGATTGGTTTACAACAGGTGTTATTCTTAGCCACTGCCATCTATGACAATTAAATATAATGAAACCAGCAAGCAACGTACACATTAAAAAAGCCAGAAAAAATATTATCCACCAAACAGGAAAAGCACTGATTGAGCATCAAATGATTCATGATGGTGACCATGTTTTATTAGGTTTATCAGGCGGTAAAGACTCACTGGCATTGCTGCATTTATTAATCCACTTTCAACGCGTTGCACCGATTAAGTTTAAAATTGGCGCAGTCACTATTGATCCGCAAACAGGGTCGTTTGATCCCTCACCTCTGATTCCTTATATGAAATCACTAGGTATTGAGTATTTTTTTTGCAAAGAACCCATCATGAGTATGGCGGAATCACATATGCAGGGGGATTCGTATTGTGCTTTTTGCGCACGGATGAAGCGTGGCACCATTTATGCAACGGCACGCAAGCATAACTATAATGTCATTGCTTTAGCGCAGCATTTAGATGATTTAGCTGAGAGTTTTTTAATGTCTGCTTTTCATGGTGGTCAACTGAAAACGATGAAGGCAAATTATACCATTAAAAAGGGAGACTTACGTTTAATACGTCCGCTTATTTATGTACGCGAGCAACAGACACGTGATTATGCTGAAGTAGAAAATTTACCCATTATTGTTGAAAATTGCCCCGCTTGCTTTAATATGCCAACGCAACGTGAACATATGAAGCAGTTATTAGCTAGTGAAGAAAAACTGAATAATAATTTATTTGGTAGTTTGTTGACGGCAATGAAGCCCTTGATTGGTAAAACTACCGCGTGATGATAGTTTACTGAAAAGCTAAAACATTAAAAAACAGTAGACATCTTTCCTACTTGTAGCCCTTAACTTAGCAACATTTAAGAATTGCTTTATATCTGAGTTTTTATGAAAGCCTTACAAATTAAGGAACGAAATCGGAATAGCGTCCTGAAGTTCTAACGCAGAATGTTTATTTCAGATTAGATGAACTCATCAGATGCATAGCTACTCTACGTATCCGCAGGAAATGTCCCTAGGGCGCAACGAATGAGATCATCCAAGCTGTAATAAAAAATAAAGTTAGAGATAGGGACGTTGTTTCGTGCCCGTTCCTAGGGTAGAAAAAAGAAGATAGGTTATTAAAAATACATGAATGTTGTCAGAATAAGGCTTTATTTAGAAAAGAGATCTATTGCTATACCCCGTATTTATTCTTGGATACTAAAATTCTTATGATAACCAGCTATTGGTCATTTTATCGTATAACCACTCAACAAATCGCACCAAAATCAAGCAACAAGGCAATAGTTGAGCAAAATTGTAAGAAAAAACAACCAAACAGACTATATTATCTGATGAAACTAACTAATCGGGATGTACAAACAATCCTGCCTATTGCTAAACTAGGAAGTCATTAAAAAGAACTTAGAGCTAATAAATTTCATAAACTCTAACCGCACAACCATCACCAAAGAAAAAAGGAATACTTATGCGCGCAACAAAATACGCAACATGGATGATAAGTAAAGCTCTAATCTTTCTCACCCTTATCGGTCTCATTAGTGCTGTACACGCCAACCCTGGAAACCGCCTTGGCATTAATGTAAGCCCCTTACATAAGCTGACCTCTTCGGTACCCTTTATTGATATTTTTAAAGTATCGCGTGGCTGGATAACATCGTGTGAGTTTGACTGGCAGAAGAACCATGCCATAGACCCTGGCTGTACTAAACGTACCGCGTTTAATACGAATGAATCCCACTTGGTATCATTAGACCGAAATGGCTGGGTTAAACGTCTACCAAGTCGTGGCGAGTCACCCATTTTCACAACTGTTAATAGTATTTGGGATATGCCACCACATTTTCCACTAGGTGATTATTTCATAACGTATCAAGGTGATGGTGATATTTCAGTTCATGGTGATATTGATGTTAAGCAACAACGCGCTGGCCGCATTGATTTTAAGCTTAAATCATCTAAAGGTCTTCGCATTCATCTAAAATCAACGAATCCACGTAATTATATTCGTAATATTAAGGTCATTCCTAAAAAATACGAAAGTATCTATCGTACACAAACATTCAACCCTGAGTACCTCAGAACTATTCGCCCCTTTAATGCATTGCGCTTTATGCCTTGGCAAAATACCAAAGATACCCAGCTAAGAAACTGGAATGAACGCACAACACCTGCTCATGCGCATTATTATAACAATGCAGGAATGCCTGTTGAAACAATGGTAGACCTTGCCAATACCATTAATGCTGCTCCATGGTTCTCTATGCCGCATCTGGCAACTAATGGTTTTATTGCTAATTTTGCGCGTATGGTTAAGCAACGCTTAAAACCAGGACAAAAAGTGTATGTCGAATACTCCAATGAAGTCTGGAATATGATGTACCCTGCAACGCATCATGCAGCTAGAGAAGGTCTTAAGCTATGGCCAAGGGCATATCCCAAGCTAAATATGAACAGTCGTAAAATGAAGCTAGCGCTAAACTATTTAGGCAAGCGAACCAAAGAAATCTGTGGTATATGGAAGCAAGCATTTGGTGGGCGTCGCAATGATGTTGTTTGTGTCCTATCATCTTACGCGGGTGGTCCAACACTGGGCGAAGAAGCATTAAGTTGTCCATTAGTGGGTGGTCAACCTTGCTCTAAATTTATTGATGCTTATGCCGTTGGTCCTTATTTTGGTGATTATATTGCACGTATTGAAAACCGCAATCTAGTCCGCAATTGGTCACGTCAAGGTGGGCGCGGTATGAATAACCTATTTACCGAGCTATTACGCGGGGGATTGGTCAGAGATGAATATCCAGGTGGTGCAATGGAGCGCCTCACGGCATTACGTATTAAGCCAAATGTTGAGCTTGCACGAAAGCATGGTTTAAAGTTATTAGGCTATGAAGGCGGACAACATTTATTACGCGTTGATCGTCCACATATTATCCATGATGAGAAAATCTTTGAGTTTTTTGCTAAAGCGAATCAAAACCCCCGTATGGCACAAGTTTATAGCAAATACCTAAACACTTGGAGAAACCAAGGTGGTGGACTATTAATGCACTTTAATGGCATTGCTACTATTAATAACCACAGTTATTTTGGTATGTTGGACAATGTTGAGCAACATTCATCACCAAAATATAATGCTTTAGTTGGCTTCTTGCGCGGTCGTTAATATTGCAATAATTGCAATATTAATTAAACCATGGAATACACAGGCTACACAGAAAAATAGTTTTTTCTTCTGTGCGGTCTGTATGTTCCGTGGTTTTTTATTTTTAATCTTATGAAAAACAACACTAATTATATCAACACCAGCCCTATCGGTGTATTTGACTCTGGAATGGGTGGATTATCCGTTCTGCGCGAGATTCGCAAACTCCTCCCCTACGAAGACCTCATCTATATAGCGGACTCCCTACATGCTCCTTATGGCGATAGAAGTACACAGCATGTACAATCTCGTTCACAGAAAATTGCCAATTTTCTCCTTGATAAAAATATCAAGGCACTGGTTGTTGCCTGTAATACTGCAACGGCAGAAGCAGTCGATTTACTTAGAGAACAACTTTCTATTCCTGTCATTGGTCTAGAACCTGCAATTAAACCTGGGGCTAAAGTTAGTAAAACGGGTGTCATTGGTGTTTTGGCAACACAGCGCACTATTGATAGTGAACGCCTCACGTCATTAGCGATCAGACATGCGCCTCATACTAAAGTCATAGCCCAAGCTTGCCCTGGACTGGTAGAAAAAGTCGAAGAAAATCATTTAGACCGTTATGATACACGTCTACTCATCAAAAAATACACCACTCCGTTACTAGAGCAAAATGCTGATACCATCATCCTTGGATGCACTCATTATCCTTTTTTAAGTCAGACTATTCGCATTATTGTTGGTAAAGAAATACGGCTAATAGAAACAGGTAGACCCGTTGCACGGCAATTACAGCGCATCCTACAGCAACACTA
>DRMS01000286.1 GCA_011322515.1 Leucothrix mucor | reverse complement strand
TTGTTACTGCGTCAACCTACCGACTACCGCATTGTTGATTTTTTTAGAGTTTTTCTTACCAACCCCAACCTTTAAAAAACTGGTTAGGATTAAACCCATTGCCGTTACTATTTCCAAATGGCATGTTCGGCATTCCGCTCCAGCCTGAATTTTGCTTCTGCCTTGGTTGTACCGCAAATAATAATTGCTGTCTTGCCTGTGGTGGTAAATCTTTAGCCTGCATAATCTGTTGCAAAATTTGCATACGATTGCCTTTGTAGGAGCGGCGTGTCGGCTTGCCATCCTGACCTATAAAGCCAATTGAAGCGTCATAAATATCGTTGCTTATTTTACGAATTGCCAAACCCTTATAGTTAGCATTAGGCGGGGCTTTACTGACTCGTTGTTGAGAGAGAAGAGGGGAGTGTGCTTGTCGCTTAGGTTTGGCGGTTATTCTCTTTTTTTGTGCGCCCATTGTGACAGGGACTGTTAAAATTTGTCCTTGGCGTAGCAGGGTAAACTTTACTTTACGACCAGGCTTATCCATTCTAATCACTTGAACAAAAACGCTAGGTTTTCCAATAGGCTGTCCATCATAGCTCAATAAAACATCGTGTACCTTTATGCCATCATCCGCTGCGGGTGAATTATCTGCAAAACGGGTCACAATCAGACCTTGCTGCTTACCAATAGTTGCAGGTAAATGTGCTCTTATTGCTAGCGGTACGGTATCAAAACCCATCCCAAGATAGCCAACCTTAGCTCCCACACTTGGAATTTCTTTGTTTGCTGTCGCTATTGTACTTGTTTTTTTTAAAAGGCTGGCGGATTGTTCTGGGGTAATAAAACCAGATTGCTCTGCTGGTGTGCTTGCTGCCATGATTAAAGTCGTCATGGCGAGTAATAATTTTGCTGAATTTTTCATTATCGTACGCTCCGTAGTTACAACCTATAGATATTCATTTATTAAATTTCCGCACCTTTGACCCGCTCAGGGAGCTGTACCCTGAGCGGGTCAAAGGTGCAATTATTTATGTGAAAAACTATATTACTTCAAAATTACTCTAGCATTTAATGCTTGAATGGGTCGATTATTATTCTGTTTGAGCGCACGCTTAAATTGTTGCAAATGCGCTTTAGATATTTTCAAAGGCTGATTCATAATAAACCAGCGCACGCCCTCGTTACATGGGGGAGAGGTAAGCGAGCCACTATAGCGATAGTAATTGATCACTTTCTTCTTTTTTTCAAGATTTCGCAATGCATTGGCGGCTAATTGTTTTGATTCACCCACATTCATGGGTAATTGTTGTTGTAGCTTTCTAAGTGTTCGCGAAGACTTCCCTATAGTAACCATTAAAGCGACATAAGCGAGCTGTCCATCCTTGCTTTGATGCGCAAATTGAATTTCCATAGGAAAGTTTTTGTTATTATAAGTATGCTCACTCGGAACATGAAAACTGAGATGCTTTAATTCAAAATCAATGCCATCTATTTTAATACCTGCGCCACTTGCTACATCAATCTGCAATTGCTTACCCGTATTAGTCATACGAATGGGGTCAAGCCGACCATAATTAAACTTTAGTCCCCTTTTAATAGAATTGCGGGCTTCATTGGGTAAAATATTAATAGGCGACTGGTTCTTGCCACTGCATAACGCATAATCAGGGGATAGATTGGACCAGTGTTTAGGCGCTATATTGCCCGTATAGCCCCAGTTTCCATCCTTAGCGGTTAATGTCATTGGAGTGCTAATAATAAGAGTAGCAAGGATAGGTAAAAGTATATTTTTCATAGTGTAAGTTGGTTGCCAATGTCGATAATATTTCTCACAAAGACGCAGAGCACACAAAGGTTTTCACTTATCTTTTCTTGGTAATCTTAGCGTCTTTGCGAGAGTAAATTTTTAGAAGTTTAAAAAATCACCATCACTAAACGGCATTATATCGCCAAACCAGCCATCCTCATCTTTTTTGCGCTTAGTAATCGCTTGCATTAAATGCTGTTTGGCAATTACCGACATATCATTAGCCGCATAAATATCACGCTGAATTTTTCGATAAGTACCTGCAAAAGAACGGCTACGTACTACGCCATCAGAAGCTAGATAACGAATAGATGCTTTAAAATCATCCTTAGAAAATTGTTTGATTTTCATACCATCATAACCCTGTGTTTGCAGGTTATATTGATAATCTAGTTGATCCTCATTCAGAGGTTGTTTTTGTGATGCGAGAGTGACAGGAAGTATCATTATCTTGCCCTGACGTACTAGTTTTAATTGAACCACCCGACCAGGCTTATCATTTCTAATCAGCGTAATGAACTTTTTTGGATGCATTAACGCATGGCGATCATAAGCGAGTAACACATCAAAGCGTTTTAATCCCTGTTGCTGCGCAGGAGACTTTTTGCCAAAACCACTTACCATAATGCCTTGTCCTACTAGTACATCCTCAGGCAACTGTGCTTGCATTGCTTTAGGTAATAAATCCACTCTAACCCCCATATAAGCATAGGTATTAAAATATTTAAGTTGGGTTTCTTGTGAAGGCTTGCGTTTAGCACTATCCGCTATCGTAGTGCCTGCCAAGGATGACAACACCAATAATATGATTAGTCGGTAAAATAGTGACATTTTGTATTTTCCAGTTAGATTTTTGAGGACGAAAACCAGCCTGTATTTTGTATTTTTGCTAATATGTCGGTCGATGGAGTTTATATAATCGACCAACTTTAAGCATGCTCTATGCTCGGTTTTTCACAGCGACACTGATCCCTATCTAATTTATAATTTCTTAGTTCAGTGATACTGCAATATATAAGGTTAGCCCGTACCTTTTACAAGGTAGCAATGCTTATCTGCTAATGCAATAGAAATAATAAGCTGAGTACGATATTGTTAGTTGCGGATAGGATTAAAAATCCGAACTATCATTAAGAAACAGCTTAGGAACCTGCACGGAATAGCTTCCCGAAGTTCTAACGCAGAATTTTTATTTCAGATTGGATGAACTCATGAGGCGCATAGTTACTCTACGCAACGAATGAGATCACCTAAGCTAGGATAAAAAGGCAAGTTAGAGATCGGGACGTTGTTTCGTACACGTTCCTTAGGTAAGTACCCGCACAAAATTAATCTAACAATTTAGCCCCTGTTTTCTGATCTTCTTCGTTATTGCTTGGGTCACATAGCCCACTATGTTCCCGTCGCAATGCCTTGAATATCAAAAAACAGGAAACTAAATTTTGTTTGGGTACTTAGTTCTAAAAAAATCAATAGCAAATGAACTATTTTCTTGGATTTTAAAAAAATAGCCCTATGGCACAAACAGCACTCATCATAAGCACCCTAAAAAAGACCCTAAAACAACATGGTAAAACCTATGCCGATGTAGCACAGTATTTACAATTATCTGAAGCAAGCATCAAACGCATGTTTGCACAAAAAGCTATTACCTTGCAGCGCTTGGATGCAATTTGTCAGATGGTGGAAATAGAAATTTCAGATTTAATTAAGCAAGCCAGTAATGGGTCACAGCAAATTAGTCAGTTAAGTGAAGCAGATGAAAAGGCGCTGGTTGCCGATGTAGAAATGTTATTAGTAACCGTCTGCGTCATTCACTGCTGGACGCTTGAAGATATAATGCAAAACTACCGCATTAGTGAGCCACAGTGTATTCAGATATTAGCACGACTTGATCGCATGAAAATTATTGATTTATTACCACATAATAAAATAAAGGTAAAAGTCTCACCTAATTTCAAATGGCGTGAAAAGGGACCGTTGCATAAATTCTTTCAAAACAATATCGAAAATGACTTTTTTAAGAGCAATTTTGATTGTGCTGAGGAGCAGTTGATCGTGATTAATGGCATGCTATCTGATGAGTCCAATACCATTTTTCGCCGTAAACTTGAGCGTTTAGCACGTGAATTTGATGAAATGACTAAAGAAGACAATCAATTGCCACTCACTGAGCGCAAAGGCTATACCAGTGTATTAGCAGTGCGCAATTGGCAATATGAAATGTTTAGTCATCTGCGAAAATTTTGACTTATGGCTTAAAAATAAACCAAAAAAATGATTCAGTAATATCACTATTCACTAATAGAGATGGAATGCACAAGTTTGTGATAAACCTTAACCTTTCTGTTTATAACGGATTCTATTGGTGCTGTAACAAGCTGATATATATAATTAAAATGTATAAACATATGAATAAGTAGTGTAAATTCCATGGCGGTTAATGGATAAATCACCTATTTCTAGTTATCCTAAATCATAAAAGTTAATGTAACTTTATGATATAAAAATATTTATCTATGATAAGAGTCACCAACAGAATCCGTTATAAACAGAAAAATTCATGGTGAACGTCCCTATAGCTTTGTGAAAATTACATTAGCAGCCATTACATTTGTTATTGCACTTGGTACTGGTTTGTACTTTCTGGAAAAATCTGGTGCATTTAAGCAGGTGAATATGCACTATCAGTCCAGCCCTTATTCAAACGATCTGTATTATTAACTCAGCAACGCGGTAAGTTGGGGTGATGTAACGCGGTAAGTTGGGGTGATGTAGGTTGCGGGTGACGATAGGAACCCCAACAAAATCTAGCACAATCATTCAAATCTACAAAACACCCTGCAATTCATCGCGGGGTGTTTTTTTTCGGTTATATTATAATGACTTGATTTATTGGGGTTGTCTCAATGGTATGGACTCCTCCCCTTTATAAGTGCTTGTACTAAACTAAAGGGAATCAATACCTATGAAAAATACAACACTAATCACCAGCATTGATCTAGCATCTGAAACTAGATACTGTGTGGTAATTGATTTTAGATTTCTTGTTCTTTCAGATGTAACACTAGCAAGTTACTGACTGCATTCCCACGTACAGAGGCTAAAAACGAGAAAATTTGAATGATTATGCCAGATTTGGTTGGGGTTCCTATTGTCACCCACAACCTACATCACTCCAACTTACCGCGTTGAATACATTGTTAAACGTATCATGAGAAGGAATACCATTTGGCAATTCTAAAAAGCGTCTAAAGAAGGTTTCTTTTGCTTTGCCAATCATTTCAACGCCAACCCAGTCATCTGCACCACAGAGGACAGCAC
>DRMS01000285.1 GCA_011322515.1 Leucothrix mucor | reverse complement strand
GGCGGGAAAACGACGCTCCTGCTGTGTCATTGAGTTAATAATAGCAACCATACGAGCCACTTCTTTATCACCCGCTTTATCTTTAATTTGTGCAGATAGATTTCCCATGCCAGGCATTTTAGACATCAAACCGCCCATGCCACCCATTTTTTCCATCTGCAACATTTGTTTGCGTAGATCTTCCAAATCAAAAGCATGCCCTTTATTCAGCTTTTTAACTAATTTTTTAGCCTGCTTCTGATCAACATTCTTCTGCGCCTCTTCCACTAAGGATAGTACATCGCCCATTCCCAGAATACGCGATGCCATACGATCAGGATGAAAAGCTTCTAGCGCATCAATCTTTTCACCTACGCCAATAAATTTAATCGGCTTACCTGTAATCTGGCGCACTGACAATGCCGCACCACCGCGCGCATCACCATCCGCTTTGGTTAAAACCACTCCTGTCAATGCCAACGCATCATCAAACGCCTTGGCAGTATTTGCAGCATCCTGACCTGTCATACTATCAACAACAAAAAGCGTTTCGATAGGATCAATAGCTTTATGTATCGCCTGAATCTCGCCCATCATCTCTTCATCGATATGCAAACGACCCGCCGTATCGACAATCAATACATCAAGAAATTTCACCTTTGCTTGTTGCAATGCATTAGCCGCAATATCAACTGGTGATTGCCCTGAGTCACTGGAGATAAACGTTGCACCTGCTTGCTCTGCAACGGTCTCAAGCTGTTTAATCGCCGCAGGACGATAAACGTCACAACTCACCACTGCGACTTTTTTCTTTTCACTATCAATTAATAGCTTTGCCAGCTTACCCGCTGTGGTCGTTTTACCCGCACCTTGCAAACCTGCCATTAAAATAACGGCAGGCGGTTGTGCTGCCAAATCAAGGGATTCATTTGAATGACCCATGACCTCTGTTAGCTCATCATCCACAACCTTGATCAGCGCTTGACCTGGTGAAAGGCTTTTAATCACCTCTTTACCAACCGCACGCTCTTTAACACGACTGATAAACTCACGCACCACAGGCAAGGCGACATCTGCCTCCAGCAAAGCCATACGCACTTCGCGTAATGTGTCTTTTATATTTTCGTCAGTTAAACGCGCTTGACCACGTAACTTTTTTACCGTATTCGAAAGGCGATCACTTAAATTATCAAACATAAATTTTCTACTGTTTTTATTTCATTTTAGAGGTGGTACATTATAACATCACATCATTAAAATTGCCCTGTAAACTATAAACAATGACAACAATCGCAATATTAGCAATTATTTTCTACCTTTTTAGCTGGGTTTTACTAGGCTTTAAACTACGCTCTCGCCTAAAAAACACCACACAACTTAATAAAAAAATCTACCTTAGCGTCTGGTCTATTGCCATATTGCTACATGCCATTGTACTGTATTACCCGCTACTAGTTGGCAATGGGCTATTGCTTAGTATGATTGCCGCCGCTTCACATATCATTTGGCTAACCAGTCTAATGCTACTGATCACCACATGGACACGTGATGTTGAAGCACTCGGCATTTTTATCCTACCACTAACCGCCTTCACGCTTTTATTACAGCAAACTGTCCCTCTAAACTCCAACCATACTATCCAAATCAGCAATGGTCTGGGCGTGCATATCTTCACCTCCCTGCTTGCCTACAGCATGTTGATGCTTGCTGCTATTCAAGCAGCCCTTTTAGCCGAGCAAAATAATCATCTACATAATCACAAACCCACAGGACTTATCCGCGCCCTGCCTTCACTGCAAGATATGGAACACCTGTTATTCCGCTTTATTACATTGGGTGTTATTTTATTGAGCATTTCGCTCGTCACAGGACTTATTTATTTAGAGAATCTATTTGGTCATGGCATTGCTCACAAAACCATCCTGTCAATCTTTGCATGGCTTATTTTTACCACTCTTTTAATCGGACATCTAAAATTTGGCTGGCGTGGACGCACCGCAATACGCTGGACGCTAGCGGGCTTTATCATCCTGATGCTTGCTTTCTTTGGCTCAAAGATCATCCAACATTTTCTTGGAATATAGCCAATGGCAAAAATCAAAACCGAGTACGTTTGTAATAGTTGCGGCTCCATTCACAATAAATGGAATGGACAATGCAGTGAATGCAAAGAATGGAATACGCTAGAAGAAAGTATTGTCACAGGAAAAACCAGCCCTAACACTAATAGCGCACGCTTTGAAGGTTACGCAGGTGACACTGCCAGCAGAGTAAAATCCATCCATGAAATTGGCACCGTAGAAAATGCACGCACTAGTACCAATATCACTGAATTAGATCGCGTATTAGGTGGTGGTTTAGTACAAGGCTCTGTGGTCTTAATCGGCGGCGACCCTGGTATTGGCAAATCCACCATTTTGATTCAAACATTGGCACATTTTAATGGATTGCGCACACTCTACGTCACAGGAGAAGAGTCTCTGCAACAAGTCTCCATGCGCGCGCAGCGACTAGAACTACCGCTTGAAAATCTACGTTTACTCACCGAAACCTGTATTGAACGCATTATCGCTCATGCCAAAATAGAAAAACCGCATGTGATGGTGATCGACTCAATTCAAACCATTTACACCGAACAACTCACCTCAGCCCCAGGTGCTGTCGGACAAATCCGCGAAGCCACCGCCCTACTCACCCGCTTTGCCAAACTGACCAACACCTCACTGTTTATCGCAGGACACGTCACCAAAGAAGGTACGCTGGCAGGGCCACGCGTATTGGAGCATATGGTCGATACGGTACTCTATTTTGAAGGCGACCCTGGCAGTCGTCACCGCATCTTGCGCGCGGTCAAAAACCGCTTTGGTGCTGTCAATGAAATAGGCGTTTTCGCAATGACCGAAAAAGGGCTAAAAGGTGTTAGTAATCCCTCTGCCATTTTTCTATCACGCCATGAAGAATCCGTTGCAGGTAGCGTTATTATGGTGACACGTGAAGGCACACGCCCTTTGCTAGTAGAAGTACAAGCGTTAGTCGATGAAAGTCACGGTGGCAATCCACGCCGCGTCGTCTTAGGACTAGAACAAAACCGCATGGCAATGCTACTCGCTGTATTACACCGCCACGGCGGTATCTCCATGCTCGATCAAGATGTCTTTGCTAATGTGGTTGGTGGGGTAAAAATTACCGAAACCGCAGCAGATTTACCACTTCTTATTGCCGCCCTATCAAGCTTTCGCAACCAACCCCATCCATCCGATATGGTGATCTTTGGTGAAGTTGGTCTCGCAGGAGAAATTCGCCCTGTACCCAATGGTGAGGAACGCCTCAAAGAAGCCTGCAAGCATGGCTTTAAACGCGCTATTATTCCACAAGCCAATATGCCACGCGGTAAGATCAATCATGAGAGAAGTACGATGAAAATAATGCCTGCGAAGCGGTTGGAAGAGGCTTTAGGTTATTTATAAACTAGCCTCTACTAACAATTAGCTAGTAAGACTCCCCGATAAAACACCTCGAAAGACGACTGATAAAAATAAGGCAAATATAACGACTTGGCTTTTTTCACAGTATTGCCACATGAGAACGAAACAAATTAACATCATTTATAATTTTTCTAAAATGATGTTTGTCAATAACCTTAGGATAGGTTGTATGTTATTTTATCAATTTTTTATAACAAACAATATAAGGATGCAATATGCGCACTATCTTTAAAAAAATTGGTGGTAAAGAGGCAGTTGAAGCAACTGTAGATCGTTTTTACGAGTATATGCTAGACGATGATCGTGTTAGCCACTTTTTCATTAATGTCAATATGGAAAAACAGCGCCTACATCAAGCAGAATTTATTGCTTTTGCTCTAGGTGCTGATAATGGTTATGCAGGTAAAGATATGCGCTCAGCGCATCAACATTTAGTCGATAACAAAGGTTTAAACGATGAGCATTTTGATGCGACCGTTGAAAACTTAGTAAAAGCGATGCGTGATATGAAAGTGCCAGAAGAGATTATTGCAGAGGCAGGAGACGTTGTAGAAAGTACTCGTGCTGATGTTTTATGTCAATAATATTAGACTACCAGCTTAAGGCGGGACAAGTAACCTCATAGCAAACAACCCGCACCCTTCGACAAGCTCAGGGAGCTAGCTTCCTGAGCTTGTCGAAGGGTGCGGGTGAATAGCAGAAACATGAACTGTCCTGCCTTAAACTGGTAGCCTAATATTTAATTAGCTGGGTGGGTTTTGTAAACCCGTCCAGTAACAGGGCTATTCAATACTATTTATAAATAAAAAAGTCAAAATTAATATTTTCTCAGAAAAACAGCTTTGTAATATCATCTAAAATATGAAATTTCAATAATAGTTACAATACGATACTATAATCTCATGATTTAGCATGATTTTTACTATTAAACAGCCCTGAATCCAGTAATACGAAAAATTGCTACAACAAATATATCAAGATTGTAATAAGTCAGAAATTCCCGCTCAAGCTGTAGAGCGCATTACATAAGGCTCTAAAAACAGCAGTGGTTTGCTGGTTTTTAACCAAATGGCTTACTACTGCTGTTTACCTTAAATTAGAGCGGGAATTGCTGGTAATAAGTTGCTAAAAAGCGCCTTGTATCATATCTAAAAAGATGATTTAGGAAAAGTATCCTATAGTTATATCTTTATTCGTAATCGTCCAGATACCTTCTGAAATTTGTCAGCCCAAGGCGAAAGATGTGAATTGGAAGATATAAACGATTACTTTTATTTTAATAATGACAAGGAGTCAACATGACTAACCCCTATTCAACCCCTACGAGTGATCTTCATCGTAATCTAAATAATGGACAAAATGATACCAGCAGCCCTTTTTCTTCTAAAGGACGTTTTAGCCGCCTAAGTTATCTGGCTTGGAATCTGATATTAAATGTAATCATGCTTATTGTGTTTGCTGTTATAGCAGGTATTGCTGGAGCTGCTTCTACACTATTAACGGGAACCGATCCTAATGCAATGATGGCATTTTATACTTCGGGTGCAGGTCTCTTTATGCTGGCAATAATGCTAGTTTCACTTGTTATTACCCTTCTCTTCTTTATTCGTCGCCTACATGACATCAATATGAGCGGTTGGTGGTCAATACTTGTCTTTATTCCTCTTGTGAACCTTATTTTTGGTATTTATGTCTTGGTAAAGAAGGGAACAGAAGGTGTTAACCGTTTTGCTCCTGTAAGAGCAACACCAAAATGGGAGAGAATTCTTGGTATTATTGCTATTGTTCTTATTGTACTTTACTTGATTGCTATCATTGCGAGCATTGTTATGGCAATTACGGTCGGCGGTAGCATGCCAACAGCATAAGGAAGTTCCAAGTAATGAATTTACCTAATATTGCGCTGATTTTTTGTTCCTAATTGGAGCATATCAAGAGGCGCATAGTTGCTCTACGCAACGATTGAGATGATTCAAGCAGGTGCAAAAAGGCAAGCAAGATGGGTAAAATCATTGCTTGGAACTCCCTAATAGGTTATACGTCAACAGATGATTATTTTTCATAGTATAATTGCGAAAAATTATTCAACTGAAAGGACATCGCTGTAGACTGCATTCTCACTAAGACGGCGGGAATGTAGTTGCCCCGCCTAACGTTGCTCGCCAAGAAAAGATAAAAAATTCCCTCTGTATACTTTGCGTCTTTGTGAGAGAACTATTTTTTGTACCGCCTTAATAATTGGTAGCCACTAAATGCTAAGCACTAAGTTTTACAATATTCTAATTTTTTTACTCTTAATTACAGCGCACACTGCTGTCTTCTGGTTTTCTGATATTGATTTATGGGTTGCAAATTTCTTTTATCACCCTGAATTAAGCAATCCTTGGTCGCTAGGTGATAAAGCAATATGGCGTTTTTTCTATCAGCTAGGAGTTCCCCTCACGATTAGCGTTGTGCTCTCTACTTTACTGATTATTCTACTTTCTTCTATTAAAAAAATAGGCAAACAGTATCGCATTCAAGCAACGTTTATATTACTCTGCTTTGTGATTGGACCTGGGCTAATTGTCAATACACTCTTTAAAGATAATTGGGGTCGCCCTCGCCCTGCTCATAACGAATCTTTTGGTGGCACTGAGCAGTATGTCCCTCCTTTAAAATACAATACACAAGGTGATGGCAATTCTTTTCCATCAGGTCATAGTTCGCTTGGTTTTGGTTTTATCGCTTTCTGGTTTTTATGGCAAAAAAGACGCATAAAATGGGCTAATTATGCACTTGCGTTTTCATTAAGCCTAGGTTGTCTATTTGGCTTCGCAAGAATGGCTGCGGGAGGACATTTTCTTTCTGATGTTTTCTGGTCTCTATGGATTCCTTTATTAACTAGCATGGGCTTGTATCATTTTTTCTTTAAGAAATACCTGTAAAAGCAGTACGCCAACAAAAATCAGCTCTACCAATTATCCGCATTTACTATTTTGTATTGTAAAATAAACATAGAATTAGCCAGATAATACTTCGATCTGAATTCTTGATATTTTCAACTGCTTGTAGAGTTTAGGTTTACCTATATTCCTACAAGTGTTCGTACGCATAGAGTTCAACCACTTGAAAAACATATATTTTAACAATAAAAATAACCACGAACCCACGCATAATGTCAGAGACTACCGAACTCACATTACCAGGAATTTTAGCGACGCTTGTTGAAGAAGAGAAGCTGTCCTCTAGCGTTGCGTCTAAAGCAATGACAGAGGCGCTTGAGCGTAAAAAGCCGTTAGTAACCCACTTACTCCAGAAACAATTAGTTAGCCCTTATCGCATGGCGATGGTTTGTGGGCGTGAGTATGGCATGAGCGTGGTTGACCTTGATGCGATCAATATAACAGCCGAAATAAAAGAGCTAATCTCAATTGATAGCTTGAAAAAAATGAATATGGTTCCGCTATTTAGCGTAGCTAATGCCCTATTTGTTGGTGTTGCTGACCCCCATCATCTAGAAAGTCTCGGTGATTTAAAGTTTGCAACCGAGATGGTGCCAGAAGCTGTTTTAGTCGAATACGATAAATTACAGACCATCTTACACGGTTCAGATAGTGTTGACTCTGTCACTTCAGGGATGAGTATTTCATCTGAAACAGAAGCTCAAGATTTAGTTGTTGAAACTCATGGTCTGGAGAAAAAAGAAGAAGAAGCCGATGATCATGGCGTTGATGTTACTCATTTTGTTAATGAATTATTAGCGCATGCCATTTCTAAAGGAGTCTCTGATATTCATGTAGAACCTTATGAAAAAATTCTCCGCGTACGTTATCGCATTGATGGTATCTTACAAGTTGTCAGCATGCCACCTAAAGGCATTGCCCGTAAGCTAACCTCACGCATAAAGGTCATGTCACGCCTAAATTCTTCTGAGCGGCGTGTTCCTCAGGATGGTCGTATTCACTTTCAGGTTGGCGAAGATAAATATATCGACTTCCGTGTCAACACCTTACCCACCTTATACGGTGAAAAAATCGTAATGCGTATTCTTGACTCTGATACGGCAGCACTGGGTATTGAAAATTTAGGTTTTGATGTAAAACAAAACGAGGACTTATTATCTGCAATTGCCAAACCTGATGGCATGGTACTAGTCACGGGACCAACAGGTAGTGGTAAAACCGTAACACTGTATGCTTGTTTAAATATTCTCAATACCTCGGAGAAAAATATCTCCACCGCTGAAGACCCAGCGGAAATACAAGTACCTGGTATTAATCAGGTCAATGTGAATGAGAAAGTTGGCTTGACCTTTGCGGCAACCCTGCGCGCTTTTTTACGTCAAGATCCTGACATTATTATGGTCGGTGAAATTCGAGACCTTGAAACCGCAGAAATATCCGTAAAAGCAGCCCAGACAGGTCACTTGGTTCTCTCTACATTACACACCAATAGCGCACCAGAAACATTAACCCGTTTAGTTAATATGGGCGTTCCACCGTTTAATATTGCCTCTTCTGTTCACCTGATTATCGCCCAACGACTGGCAAGAAGACTTTGTAAATCCTGCAAACAACCTGCTGATATTCCTAACGAAGTCCTGATTCAGATAGGGTTTTCCGAGGATGAATTAAGCTCGTTAACGGTATACGAACCAAAAGGCTGTAGCGATTGCTCTGGCGGCTATAAAGGTCGAGTAGGTATTTACCAAGTCATGCCTATCTCTGAAACAATGGCAAAAATGGTGATGGAAGGCGGCAATGCCATTGACCTTGCTGAACAGGCGAAGAAAGAAAATATTCTAGATTTACGTCAATCTGGCATCGAAAAAGTCCGCCAAGGAATAACCTCATTGGCTGAATTAGAACGCGTTACTAAGGATTAATTATGGCTACTACTTACAATAGAAGAAAAGAAAAACCAGAACTTCCTTTTTTTGAATGGGAAGG
>DRMS01000284.1 GCA_011322515.1 Leucothrix mucor | reverse complement strand
TTTGGAAGAACAGAAAGTATTAATAACTCGACAAGGCTTATTTGAAGATATTTTAGATGCAGGCATCTATTATTTTTGGAAAACAGATAATCAGTTCAAAGCGATGAATATTGATACCCATACCGCAAAGCATCACTGCAATTCTGAACTGCTTAACTTCTACAAAAGCCATACAGAAATAATGCAAACGCACGCACAGCTTTGTGAGACGGCGATTAATGAAATCGCTTTAGTATATCAAAAAGGTGTTTTAGTTGATTTTGTTCCACCTGCTCGACAGGGTTTGTATTGGAAAGGCTTAACTGAGCTACAGATAGAAAAGCAAAAGGTAACACTAGGCGCACCGTTAAAACGAGAGCTATTGCAACAAATCGAGAACAATACTCAAGGCGGTGCTTACGATGAAATTCTTGAGTATGTTGAGCTAGATATTATCCAAGATCAGCAAACAGGCTTTTTGTTTGTTAATGGCAAACTAACAGAGCAAGTGGGTGCAGGACAATATGGTTGGTGGAATTTCGACTCTACTTTAGAGGTAAAACACCTTGATTTACGATTACAAAACATGGAGGTCAATGGTCAGGAAATTTTAACCAAAGACCGTGTTAATTTGCGTATTAATTTACTCGCCGATTGGAAAATCAGCGATGCACCAAAGGTAATCAATGAGCTAGCCGATCATCAAGCGCATTTATATCGTGAATTACAGCTTGCACTAAGAACCGTCGTTAGCACCAAAACGCTGGATCAATTATTAGATGATAAAAACCTGTTAAATAAGGATATTATGGCGATTGTCAGCGATAAAGTGAAAGAACTAGGTTTAACGCTACGCACCGTTGGCGTGAAGGATATTATCCTACCAGGTGAAATGCGCGACATTTTAGGCAAAGTAGTAGAGGCGCAAAAAATAGCGGAGGCGAATTTAATTAAACGCCGCGAAGAGACACAAGCAACACGCTCTCTACACAATACCGCCAAGGTAATGGAAGGCAACCCAACACTATTGCGCTTAAAAGAGTTCGAAGTATTAGAAAAAATCACCCAACAAATCGACACCTTAAATGTGTACGGCGGTTTAGAGGGAGTCATGAATAATATGGTGAATTTAGCAGAGAAAACACCAAAACAAATCAATAAGGATAGATGATAAAGATAGCGGGGGAGTGATATTTCCCCTGATTTTATCGGGTAGACATCATGAGTAATTTACTGCAAATAGATGGATCATATGGCGAAGGCGGAGGTCAAATTTTACGAACCTCACTTACCATGTCGATGCTAACAGGCACCCCCATTCAAATCAGCAATATTCGTGCTAAACGTAGCAAGCCTGGCTTAAAAGCACAGCATCTTGCTTGTATTCACGCAGCTCAAACAATTAGCAATGCCGAGATCAGTGGAGCTAAGCCAAATTCACAGCAAATAATATTTAGACCAAATAGCATTAAAGCAGGAGACTATCATTTTAGGATAGGAACAGCAGGTAGCACCACACTCCTAATGCAAACCGTTGCGCCTGCGCTAATGACGCTAAACAAAAAATCGACCATGATATTTGAAGGTGGCACACATACCCAATGGGCGCCAACTTATGATTTTATTGCACAGGCTTATTT
>DRMS01000283.1 GCA_011322515.1 Leucothrix mucor | reverse complement strand
CTAGTTCCCTGAGCTTGTCGAAGGGTGCTGGTTATTTGCCATGACGGGACTTGTCCCGCCTTAAGTTGGTAACCTTTACATCTTTAATTTTTCATCAAAAATCAATCATCATTAGACAATCCTAAATGAGGTCTTAGTTTAGCGCCAATCCACACACCAGGAAGTGCTGCTGCTAACCAAACCCAGCCATGCAGGCTGAATGTTGCCACGCCTGAGAAGAAGGCGCCAATATTACAGCCAAATGCAATACGTGCTGCATAACCCATAATGACACTGGCAACTAAGGTGATGATAAAGGTTTTCATTGCCAAACTTGCTTTTGGTGCAAATTTCTTTGCCCAGATAGCTGCTAGTAATGCGCCTAAGATAACGCCTATATTGACCACTGAAGTGGTGTCCATAAAGATGCTATTTTCTAGTAATTCGCTACGATTTTCCCAGTAGGGGGAATCAGGTGTGAAACCAAATAACATGGAAATTTTAGCGCCCCAAAGTGAGAATGCTGAAACAACCCCCCAAGGTGCGCCTGTGACGAGTGTGGTTAGCCAGTTTAAAACTGCTAATGAGGCGGCTCCAACAAAAATAGGCCATGGACCTATGAAAAATGTTTTCCAGCCTCTGTCTGCTTTACTTAAACCTCGAAGCTCTTCTTCTCGCTTTAAACGTACTTTACAAGGGGTTGATTTACCGAAGTAAGAGAGTAATCCTATTAAGAGAACAATAAATAGAAGTTGTCCTGCGGCGGCTGCAAACCAACCATATTCAGCGACTAAAGAAAAACCATCTTCATATTGAATCAGTGGTATTTCGGGTAGTTCTGCCCACCATTCTACATGCAGTGTAGCGAGGAAAGCGCCTGCTATAAAACCAAGGATAGTGATTAACATTTTACTATCACCACCGCCTGCTTCATAAAGACAACCTGATGCACAGCCGTCGGCTATTTGCATTGATAGTCCGAATAAGAATGCGCCAATCAATAACTGCATGGTAATCGGTGAGACTAATACTTCGGGGTCTGATAAATATTCAGTTGCGAATAAAGGGGCAAAGAGTAGGGTTGCTATGGCTAGCATAACGAGTTGCGCACGCACGCCTGTAATGTCGCCAAATAGCATTAAGCGACGGTAAGCACGTCCAAAACCGAATGCGGCGTGGTAGAGCGTCATGCCAAACAGTGCGCCGATAATGAGCATTGCGGGTAACGTAAATTGGTTATCCATCACACCTTCGCCTGTAAAATAAAGCGCGAGGCTACCAATAAAGAGTAGGGCTAAGCCGATTATCATCGGGATTGAGTGTATTTTTTTTGCCATCCCTAGCGGGGATAATACAGTGGCAGTTGCTTGGTTCATTTAATAATTTTCCTAGGGGTGAATGATTTTTTATAACGGTAGATGGTGCATTACCTTGATCTATCTATATAAAGTGGCACCAATTATTATGCAAGAGCATAGTCTTCCCATATTTTTTGAAGCGCTATACGGGCTACCTTTAAGTAGAGTTGTCGTTGGGTAATAAGGGTATTAGGTCTCCTTTAGTTGGTTGGGGGGATAAGTTACAGTATTGATTTTTTTGTTGCCAAGGAGGGCATTGAATAGTGTATAAAGTGTAGTCACGATGTACTTGTTTAGCTTTTAATAGTAGGTGTTGTGCTTGTTTATCATCCTTATCTAGCTCTTCATTGCTGTCTTCAAGAAAATAGGGGTAAATTACTTGTTTATAAAAATGATCAGGCTCAACACGAATACTTGCCATGGCCTGTTGTTGTGGTTTAAGCGGTAAAAAAAGTGTAATGGTTTCGCCTGCTTGTAAGCGCGTATCTGCTTTTTGTTGCAAGTTTTGCTGACTATCTAAAAATAATTGACGCTGGATAATATGTATTTTCTTATTTTTTCCATCATGGGAGGTTAATGTCACGATAATGCGTGGGGTGGCGTAAGTCGGTAATGCATGACCTGCAAATTGATTGCTTAATGAGAGGCTAAACCCTGTCGCTTTACGCACCGCTTTAATAGTCAATGCGCTACGCGTCATCTCGGCATCATGAATACCTTT
>DRMS01000282.1 GCA_011322515.1 Leucothrix mucor | reverse complement strand
TTGCAGCGCCTACGACTTCTTGCAGGCGCTTGTCATTACTCGGATGACTAGCGAAAACACCATGATAGGAGCTACCACGACCACCTCGTTGACGTGAGGCATAAACTTCTTGTGCTTTTAGAACACCAATCACATCAATCATATTAGTAGGACTATACCCAACACCTGCCAAATACGCAGCACCTAAACGATCTGCTTGCAACTCATGCTTACGACCATAGCCACTTAGCATGGCAGTGCCTAGCTGATTTAGCATTTTGCTATTGCCACCTGCTTTTTTTGTAATTAGATCAACTAATACGCTGGCTGCCATTCCAGCACTTGCCTGTTGCACGCCATGTCGAGCCGTTACATGCCCAATCTCATGCCCAAGCACACCTGCTAATTCTCCTTCTGAGTTTAGATACGCCATTAAGCCTGTGGTAACGTAAACATAACCACCTGGTAAAGCAAATGCATTCACACTAGGATCATCCAACACCGTAAAGGTATAGGGGATATTGCTACGATGACTTTTACTTGCTAGCTGTTGACCAATAGAATTAACATAGGATTGTAAGCGCGCATTATTATAAGGGCGTTGCTTTTTTAAAATATCCTGATGTGCTTTCTTGCCCATTTGTACTTCTTGATCTTTAGAAATCAGCGAGAAATCTTTTTTCCCTGAAACAGGATTGGTTGAGCAAGCAGTTAATGCCAGTGTTGTACTAATGGCAAAGACTGAAAGTGTCTGGGTTAATTTATAGCGAAAAGTCATTCTATCTTCCTTTGGTGATTTATGGAGCGTACACACTCCTACTGTTAATCCACGAGCGTTAACTGCACAGGGTGACGCAGTCTGATAATGCGTTTACCACGATATTTTTGCAAAAGTCCGCTTATAATAACCTCTTGATGAAGAAGCTTTTTAGGATCATAACGATTAAAATACTTAAGATTCCGTTTTGCTAGTTTAATAAATATTTTCTGATCTAGCTGTAGAATTATATTATTTTTTGTAATTTTAATACTCTTTATAGTGCTTTTAAGGCGCACATAGCCTTGATAAGCACCTTTTAGCTGGCGTGGTTTTCTGATTTTGTGTGTTTTTTGATGCCAGATATGACGTTTTTTTAGTTGGGCAGAGCGCTCAGCCTTGCGGTAGTGATTGAGATAACGTGTATTAGGTGGAAACACCATCAACGTAGCCCACCCCTGTTGCAACATCCATTCTGAGACATCTGTTCCATCAGACAAAAACACATGTGCTAACTCACGCTTATAACGATCTTTCGCCTGTTTGCCGCGCTCTAATCTCACCTTATTATTAGCACTTTTAAGCAACTCACGTAATTTTTCAGTTGCTTCGCGACCATAGCGTTGACCCTTTCGCCCATGATGTGCAACCTCAGGCGCATTAATACCGATCAAACGAATTTTACGCCCATCTTTTAGCAGTAAAGTATCGCCATCATAAATCCATTTTACTTTTTGATAATTAGGTTTCGCCTCGCATCCTGTTAATGTTAATAATAAAGAAACCGCGAGACAGAGGAAGGTATTTCGAACAGGCATAAAAAAAGCACTCCTATAGAGTGCCTTTTGGAATTGAATGATTAACTGTGAATTTATCATCAAGTGATTTCCACAGCGAATATTCAATAACTTACTTTCTACCGTAGCGCTTGTTGAACTTATCAATCGCGCCAGCCGCAGCATTGGTATTCTGCTTGCCTGTATAAAATGGATGAGAGTGACTAGAAACTTCCACCTTAATGAGTGGATACTCGTTACCATCTTCCCATTGGATCATTTCTTTTGACGTTTTTGTAGAGCGCGTCAAAAATTTAAAATCACTAGAAAGGTCTTGGAATACGACTTGGTTATATTCTGGATGTATATCGGCCTTCATGTTGAAGATCCTCGGAATGCGTGTTAACAAAATTTAAAGAGCGAGGATTCTAGCAGGGCGGGCGTGGTTTATGCAAGGGGTTATTTTTTATTGAATCTTATGAATGGGTATTGATTTAGGACAATGTAAATCTTCATTTTTTCTTAATTTAGAAAGAAATACTAGGGTGGTTTGAGTTGTTAGATACAAAAAGTATTATTAAGAGAAGTAATACTCTACATTTCGCACCCCAAACAATATGATACTGGCAATGCCAAAGAACATACGATAGATTTACTCAATCTATTCATAAGCTCTAGGATGCATAAGTAGATTCAGGTTCTAAAGGTCGAAGCTTTCGAACTGGGACAACGTTCTTGAGGACGTGGTTTTTATTTTCAATAAATTAAGCAGGGCAATCATTATGCAAAAAACAGGGGAAGCAGAATCAAAAAATAACTTTGCATTTGAGTCACTGGAAGCACTCAGAAAAAAACTATTAGATTTAACAGCTCGTAATGGTTTGCTAAGCTACAGACATCCAAAAGCTTCTTGCATACGCATTATTGATGAGTTGCCTGATCAGATTGTAGAAGTTCTTAAATCAGAAAAGCAACTAACTTTTCTTGAGGTTTCTGCCCCCACGCAACAAGAGCTTATTGATAATGGTTATATTTCTATTGATGTAGATACAAAAAAAGAAACAAAACTAAAAGAACACCCTACGGCTAAACAGTGGGCTAAGCACCTTGGTTTTGATACGTCTTATGATTTACCTAAGCAACAGATGAGTGATGAAGAGAAAGACCATCATCAAGATAATAATTTGCAATCCCTATTCTATGCTCCTCAGTTAGATGCCCGTCTCCGTAAGATCCGTAGTACAGCTGAGACGGCTATAGAAGAAAGTGGTGCGAGTGTGCTATTTCTTGGTATTGGTTTTCTAGAGTGGTTTGATAATGATCACTCCGAGATGAAGCGATTAGCTCCGCTTTACACGTTGCCTGTTAAGTTAGATCGTTCTAGGAAAATGTCTAAACAGGGAAAATTCCAATACACTATCTCATTAAAAGATGATGGTCTTATTACCAATATCACCTTGAAAGAAAAGCTGGCGAATGATTTTAACTTGGCTTTACCACTGGTAGAAGATGACCTATCTCCTGAGGATTATTTTCAGCTAGTTGAAGATACCATTCTTAAAAATAAGCCTCATTGGAAAATTCGACGACAAGCTACTTTGTTGATGCTCAACTTTACTAAACAAGCCATGTATCAAGACCTTGATCCTGAGAATTGGCCTGATCATGCGAAGATTCAAGATCATCCATTGATAGCTAAGTTCTTTGGTTCGGGTGAAGTGGGTAATTCTGATAATACTTTAAGTTATGTGGAAGAGCATCCGATTGATGATATTCCTGAAATTCATAATAAATTCCCGTTGATTTTTGATGCGGATAGCTCTCAGCATAGTGCATTAATTGATGCAGTGAATGGTGAAAGCTTGGTAATTGAAGGGCCTCCTGGTTCTGGAAAATCACAAACGATTACTAATCTTATTGCAGCTGCCATTGCTAATGGCAAAAAAGTATTATTTGTAGCAGAAAAGATGGCGGCTTTGAATGTTGTAAAAGATAGACTTGATAAAGCAGGCCTAGGTGATTTTTGTTTGGAATTACATAGCCATAAAACGAATAAACAGGCTATTCTCAATGCATTGGGTACTCGCATGAATGAGCAAAGTGCTTTTCGTGAACCCGCTGCTATTAAAGTGGAGATTGCGCGTTTTGAAGATTTAAAAACAAAACTAAAAACCTATGTCGATTTTATTAATGCGGATTGGGCTGAAACTGAGCTTAGTATTCATGAGATTCTTAATAAAGCGACTCGTTATAGAGAGCAATTGAAAACTAATCCCGATGATTTAAAAATTGAGGGTGTTGAAGGAAAGAGTTTTACACCGCTTAAACAGAGGCAGCTCTTTGATCAAGCGGATAATCTTAAATCAATCTATGACCAAATCTCACAGCAAGCTTTGGATGGTAATATTGCTAATCATTACTGGTACGGTGTGACTAATACTGACCTTATGGGTTATCAAGCAGAAGAGTTGCAAAAGCAATTACAGCAATGGACGCATCATCTAGAAATAGTAAACAAACAGTTCCAAAATGCTAATAATCAGTTACAACTAGGCGTTGAAAGTGTATCACTTGATCAAATCACTGAGATTATTACGCACATTCAGTCTTTACCAGAATTAAAAGGCGGTGAGGTTTTTACAAAGTTTGAATATCTCGTTGATCATATAGATGAGATGAAGCAATGGTTAACGCAGTATAGAGATATTCATAATCATCATAAGACGATTGCTCCCATGATTTATCAAGATGTCGTTTTGGAGACTAGCAGCATCGAAAAGCTAGATAAAATGACGAGTACGTTTAATAAGCTTGGCATTAATACTGATAAAACACTCGAAGAAATTGCACTGTTAAAGCATTCAATTAACGACACTCAGGATGTCCTGAAAAAAGTGAATGCTGAATTTGAACATATAGTACCTAATATACCTGCCGACCTATCTTGTTGCTTTACGCCTACACTGCAAGGGTTTACTGAATATAAAATATTGATTCGTTTAATAGATGAGCTGCCCAAGGATTTATGGCGGTATCGAAATGAGTTGTATGACAACCCCGATCTAG
>DRMS01000281.1 GCA_011322515.1 Leucothrix mucor | reverse complement strand
GATGAACTCATGAGGCGCATAGTTACTCTACGCAACGAATGAGATCATCCAAGCTGGGATAAAAAGGCAAGTTAGAGATCGGGAAGTTGTTTCGTGCACGTTCCTAAAAGACAGCATAAAGAAATATCTCTCGCAAAAACGCAAAAACGCAAAGTACGCTAAGAAAAGATAAAATCGGCTAGCAATTTAAAGCGGGACAAATCCTGCGTAGGTCGGGTTAGCTTATCAAGCGTAGCGAGGTAACGTAACCCGACGCAATACCCAGCAAATTGCACAATGCTTGTCGGGTTACGTTTTTTTGCAAGCAAAAAAATCTAACCCGACCTACAATTCCAGCCAAGCAACTGTCCCATGTTAAATTGGTAGCCATAAAATCCACTTTTGCTAGGTTCTATTGATATTTGCTTATATTTTTACTTTTTAGTCGATTTTTTCTTCTATTAAGGCAAAAAGAGAAAATAATCATCAAATATCAACAGAGCCTAGTTATGAGGCTCCAGCCTCGTAATCAGAGAATTAAACTATATGAAACCTTCCATACAACAAAAACTTGAAGCTTTTGGCGAACGTCACGAGGAAATCGCCGCATTACTTTCTGAGCCTGATGTGATTAGTGATCAAGATCAATTCCGTAAACTTTCAATGGAATATAGCCAGCTTGAGCCTATCGTACAGGAATACACAAAATATCAGCAAACAGCAGAAGATAAAGAAACCGCTGAAGAAATGCTGGATGATCCTGAAATGAAGGAAATGGCACAGGAAGAAATCCAAGATGCCAAGCAAAAGCTGAAACAATATGAATTAACATTGCAAAAACTATTGTTACCCAAAGACCCCAATGATGCTAGCAACACCTTTGTTGAAGTACGCGCAGGAACGGGCGGCGATGAAGCAGCAATTTTTGCAGGTGATTTATTTCGCATGTACAGCCGCTACTCTGAAAATAAAGGCTGGAAAGTAGAAATCATTACTAAAAATGAAGGTGAACATGGCGGTTTTAAAGAAATTATCCTGCGCATTTCGGGTACTAATGTGTATTCCAAATTAAAATTTGAATCAGGCGCACACCGTGTACAGCGAGTTCCTGAAACTGAATCACAAGGACGTGTGCATACCTCCGCCGCTACTGTCGCCATTATGCCTGAAATTAATGCCATCGAAGCCCCTGAGATTAAAGCATCCGATCTACGTATCGATACTTTTAGAGCCTCAGGTGCAGGGGGACAGCATGTTAATAAAACCGATTCCGCCGTGCGTCTAACGCATATCCCTACAGGAACGGTAGTGGAATGTCAGGATCAACGCTCACAACATAAAAACAAGGCACAAGCAATGTCGGTTTTGCAGGCACGCATTATGGATGCAGAGCGTCAAAAGCAAGATGCAGAGCAAGCGGAAACGCGTAAAGGCTTAGTGGGTAGTGGTGATCGTTCAGAGCGTATTCGTACTTATAATTTTCCGCAGGGACGAGTGACAGATCATCGTATTAATCTGACACTGTATAAACTGGATGAAATTATTTCAGGGAATCTAGAACAGATTATTGAGCCCTTGATTAATGAGTATCAGGCTGATCAGTTGGCAGCTTTAAGTGAAGACTGATATAGCCTATAGTTTTTCAGATAAATAATTTCCTAATAAAAGGAGTGAAAGCTTCAGCTTTTTAGTCATCAAAATGAAATTTAAAAAGCTAAAGCATCGCTTCCATTTTCCTAAAAGTGGTAAAATTATCCTTGGTATAATTCATTTTTTATTAACTCAATAAGCAACTGTAAAGTTGTCAACTATAGGCGTTCACTTTGCCCTTCCCCAATACTGTATACTGTTAGGCAAGGCGGTTTTGTTTTCCTACATAAACCCCGCTTCACCTAACGGTATAGTGAGGACTCGCTTCCTCTTCATATCTATAAATGCTAATTTTCTGGTCGCATATGGGGGAACAAAATCACATCACGAATCGAAGCGGCATCGGTGAATAACATGACTAAACGATCAATCCCAATTCCTTCACCCGCAGTCGGTGGTAATCCATATTCTAAAGCGCGCACATAATCATCATCATAGTGCATTGCTTCATCATCACCTGCTTCTTTTTCAGCAACCTGCTTTTTAAAGCGTTCAGCCTGATCTTCGGCATCATTAAGCTCGGAGAAGCCATTCGCTAATTCACGTCCGCCAACAAAAAATTCAAAACGGTCAGTAATAAAATCATTATCATCATTACGTCTTGCCAGCGGTGAAACTTCTGCGGGATATTCAGTAATAAAGGTAGGATTCATTAAGCGATGCTCAACTGTTTTCTCAAATATCTCGATTTGTAGCTTACCTAGCCCCCAATATTCCTCAATTTTAATATCAAGCGACTCTGCCAACTTCTGCGCTCGGTATTCTGTATCCAAATCTTTTTCAGTGATATTTTCATTAAAATGTAAAATAGATTCTTTTACTGTCATCTGCATAAACGGCTTACCAAAGTCATACACATCCCCCTGATAGGTCACTTCTGCCGAACCCAGTAAATCAATTGCAATGCCTTTCATCAACGCTTCGGTCAGTTCAATTAAGTCATGGTAGGTTGCATAGGCTTGGTAAAATTCGATCATCGTAAACTCAGGATTATGACGCGTCGAAAGCCCTTCATTACGAAAATTACGGTTAATCTCAAAGACTCGCTCAAAACCACCAACAACCAAACGCTTTAAATAGAGTTCTGGTGCGATACGTAGGTACATATCAATCCCTAGCGCATTATGATGTGTCTCAAAAGGACGCGCGGTTGCACCACCTGGAATCACCTGCAACATGGGAGTTTCTACTTCCATATAATCTCTTTCGATAAAGAAATCACGAATATAGGAAACAATTTTTGAACGCATCTTAAAAAGATTGCGTGTTTCTTCGCTCATAATTAAGTCAAGATAGCGTTGACGATAACGTTGCTCGTTATCCGTCAGGCCATGAAATTTCTCTGGTAATGGACGCAGTGATTTGGTCAATAACTGTAAGCTAGTCAGCTTAACGGATAACTCACCTTTATTGGTTTTAAATAACGTCCCTTTGGCACCAATGATATCGCCAATATCCCAGCCTTTAAACGTATCATAAACCGCATCACCCAGTAGATTTTTCTGTGCATAAAGCTGGATACGCCCTGACATATCAGAAATAGTGATGAAACTTGCCTTCCCCATGACGCGCTTGAGCATAATACGGCCTGCAAGACTAACCGTTACTTCATTCTCCTCAAACCAAGGTTTATCTTTTTCATCATATTTATCATGCAAATAGTTAGCATAATCTTCACGATCAAATGTATTTGGGAAAGCAATACCCTGCTCTCTAATCGCCGCTAATTTTTCACGACGTAACGTAATTAATTGATTCTCGTCGATTGCAACTTCTTCAGTGTTATTTTCCATATTCATTTTTTCTCCAACAGCTTATATTTTTTGAAATAACGTAAATTGGCGGATCGTTATTTCATATTGGTGTATTTTTAGGCTAAAAATTCAAGCTAAAAAAGCTACTCAATTTATAGAGTTAAAAAAAACAAATTATCTCGCAAAGACGTAGAGATATGTTTTTTTTATCCTATTTTTAAGTTGGCAACCTATTCTTACACTCCAGCCTTAAGGCTAGCTTCGATAAATTGATCCAGCGCACCATCTAGTACTGCTTGTGTATTGCCTGTTTCCACATTAGTGCGTAAATCTTTAATACGCGATGCATCTAACACATAAGATCGAATTTGACTGCCCCAGCCTATATCCGATTTGCTGTCTTCCAATTCCTTAGTTTCTGCATTGCGTTTTTGCACTTCAAGTTCATACAGTTTAGACTTTAACTGCTTCATTGCTGAGGCTTTATTCTGATGTTGTGAACGTCCATTTTGGCATTGCACCACGGTATTCGTTGGCATATGCGTAATCCGCACCGCAGATTCTGTTTTATTAACATGCTGACCACCTGCCCCTGAAGCACGATAAACATCAATGCGCAGATCTGATGGATCAATATCAATTTCAATATCATCATCAATTTCAGGTGAGACAAAAACAGCACAAAACGAAGTATGACGACGACCACCTGAGTCAAAGGGAGACTTTCTTACTAAGCGATGCACACCAATTTCAGTACGCAACCAACCATAAGCATATTCACCTGTAAATTTAACTGCAGCCGATTTAATCCCCGCTACATCTCCAGGTGATACTTCCATTAGCTCAACTTTAAAGTGCTTCGCTTCGCCCCAACGCAAATACATGCGTAACACCATCTCCGCCCAATCCTGTGCTTCCGTTCCGCCCGAGCCAGACTGTATATCAAGAAAAGCATTATTAGGATCCATTTCATGGGAAAACATCCGTTGAAACTCAAGCCGTTCAACCAGCGTCTTATGCTGGTCAATATCATTAATCACAGAATCGACCATATCCTGATCGTCTTCCATTTCTGACATTTC
>DRMS01000280.1 GCA_011322515.1 Leucothrix mucor | reverse complement strand
GAAGGCGCAGGTCGTGTATGGTATGCACCTTGGTCATCGGGTTCTGCATACGGTCTTATGATCGGTGCTGGTGCGAAAATGACACAAATGGAAAATCGTATCGTACTGGCTCGTTTTAAAGACGGTTACGGCCCTGTAGGCGCTTACTTCTTGCACCTTAAAACGTACACTCAAAACTGTAATGGTGAAGAGTACGAGTCAAAGTGGTTCCCAGCATTAGAGAAAATGGTTGGTAAAGCGTATTTAGATACGGAAAATCAACATTTCTCACATAAGCCAATTCCAACCTGTTTACGTAACCATGCTTTTATTAACGAAGTATTAGCGGGTCGTGGTCCGATTCACATGGTCACTATGGAAGCATTCCAAGATCCTCATTTAGAAGAAATTGGCTGGCATAACTTCCTAGGTATGACGGTTGGTCAAGCGGTACTTTGGGCTGCTACAGACGTAGATCCTAAACACGAAAATCCAGAACTAACAACCTCTGAGCCTTATGTTATGGGTTCACATGCAACAGGTTGTGGTGCATGGTGTTCAGGTCCTGAGGACGTATCTCCTGAAGAGTACTTCTGGGGCTATAACCGTATGACCACGGTTGAAGGTCTATTTGGCGCAGGTGATGCAGTTGGTGGAACGCCACACGCATTTTCTTCTGGTTCATTCACTGAAGGACGTTTAGCGGCAAAAGCAGCGTGTCGATATATTGATGATGGCAAGGCGAATGGCATTGTTGTTTCTGATAAGCAGCTTGAAGAGCGTAAAGAAGAAATCTATAAGCCTCTTGAGACATACACCGTCGGTCGCAACGAAGTTGTTGCAGGTACAGTAAATCCAAACTACATCAACCCAAGACAAGGGCTTGACCGTCTACAAAAGATGATGGATGAGTACTGTGCTGGTTTTGGTGTAAACTACATGACCAACGAAAAACTGCTTAATATCGGTCTTAAGAAAATGAAAATTTTCGAAGAAGATCTAGAGAAGATTGCTGCCGAAGATATTCATGAGCTATTACGCGCATGGGAATTAAAGCATCGTTTCCTTACCTCTGAAAGTGTTTTCCAACATACTTTATTCCGTAAAGAAACACGCTGGCCTGGCTACTACTATCGTGGTGACGCAATGAATCTAGATGATGAAGATTGGCATGTGCTAACTGTTTCTCATCGTGATCCTAAGACAGGCGCGTATACAATGCAAAAAGCACCTCTTTATCACTTGGTTGATGAAAAAGAAGATACAGGTAGTAAGAAAGGTAATAAGAAAGGCAAATAAAAATCTAAATTTTTATTTGATTTGATAAAAAAGACCAGCATGTTGATTGTTGGTCTTTTTTTTTGTGGACTTAAGGAAGTTCAAAGCAACAAACTTACCCATCTGGTTTGTTTTTTTGCTCCTGCCTGAATCATCTCAATCGTTGTGTAGCCCCGCTATGCGCTTCTTGAGAAATTTAATCAGAAGCAAAATTTCTGCGGAATATAGGTAGATTTTTTACTTTAAACTGCCTAAATTCATGCGGTCAATGCTAGATTTTGAATGGAGAATACAGAATGAATATTATTGAAAAAACAGATGAAGAAATTTTAGAGGCAGCACATCCTTTTTGGGATGATCTTATAAAATACTCTAATAATAAAAACTACGGCGCGTTTACTCGTAATTTTTCTAGCGCAATGAAGCTTGCCGCCAATGAAGTAGAAATAGGTAAGCAATTTGCTAAAAGTGAGCTGACTAAAAATCTATCGGTAGAATATGAATATCTAGGAATGATTCGTCGTGGTGAGCATGTGACGGTTCTTTATAAGCAAACTAACATGAAAAAACCAGGTGAATGGTTAGGACGATTGGTTTTGGGTTATGAAGACGATGAAATTAAAATTTTTGGCGCAACGCTGTTTTAAACTATTATGAAAGAATTTATTAAAAAAAACAAATTAGTAGAGCTTCGATATGAAGTCGTTGATAAAAAAACAGAAGACGTTTTTACTTCAATCGAGTATCCCGTTGCTTATGTTCAAGGGACTGAATCGATGTTATCAGATGAAGTGACCAGTCAACTAGAAGGGCGATTTGTGGGTGATATTATTAAAGTGCCAATTGACTGTGACACATTGTATGGTCCTAGAGATGAATCCTTAGTTTTCACTGATAAGATAGAAAATGTACCTGAGGAATTTCATGAAATAGGGACAACCATCACTATGGAGAACTCAAAAGGCGAGCCTAAAAACTTTATTGTGACGCGCTTTGATGATAAGACCCTGACCGTTGATGCTAATAATCCACTGTGCGGAAGAGACGTTGTCTTTAAACTTGAAGTACTTAGCATTAGGGATGCAACGGATGAAGAGATTGCATTAGGCGGAAGAGTAGGTGCAGATCCAAGCCTTAACGAGATTATGAATAATTAACAGGGCAACTTAAGGTATAGACATTCATTTATTAAATTTCCGCACCCTTCGACTCCGCTCAGAGAGCTGTACCCTGAGCGGAGTCCAAGGGTGCGGGTGAGTAGCAGAAACATGAACTGTCCTGCCTTAAACTGCTAGCCGATAAACTCAGGACACCGCTTCCTGATCTTGTCGAAAGGTGAAGGTGAATAGCATAAACATTAACTGTCCCAGCTTAAATGGGTAGCTCAAATGTCAACAGCGCCTAGTTTCTTTGAAAGGAAGAAGGATGCCAATCTATTCGTATTTCTGTTTTGCAGGTATCACCCCGCGCACTCCGCCTCTAGGGTTTTCTATATCCCCCATATAACGTGGCATCATATGAATATGGATATGCGGCACGGATTGTCCCGCCGCTTTGCCTATATTTACCCCGATATTATAACCATCAGGGTTATGTTTTTTATCAATAATCACTTTCATTTCATCAATCAAATCAAAGATAGCTAATTTTTCTTCCTTGGTGGCATCAAAAAATTCAGCCACATGCCGACGCGGAACAATCAAGCAGTGCCCAATGCTAACGGGATTGGTATCGGTGAGCACATAAGCAAGCTCATTTTCTATCCCGTGACCTTTTTCAATAACCATATCCTTTGTGGAGCATAAAGGGCAATCTGTGTTTTCTGACATATTTTTATTCCTAAATAGTAAACTTAATGGCTACCAATTTAAGGCGGGACAAGTAAAGTCATAGCAAACAACCCGCACCCTTCGACAAGCTCAGGGAACTAGCCCTTCGGTAGACTCAGGACACCGCTTCCTGAGCTTGTCGAAGAGTGTGGGTGAATAGCAGAAACATTAACTGTGCCAGCTTAAACGGGTAGCCAACTTAATAGAGATTATACTGATTTACAGTGTTGAAAAAAACAAGCGCCCTATTTATTATCGTTTCTTTAAGTATTCCGATACCATATAGTTTTTCAGATAAATAATTTCCTGATAAAAGGAGTGAAAGCTTCAGCGTTTCAGTCATCAAGATGAAATTTAATAAGTGAACATCTATAGATAATGAAATTAAGCCTATATTCTGCACCTTAAACGGGTAGCCCCCTTTTGCGCCTGCTTGAATCATCTCAATCGTTGCGTAGAGCAACTATACGCCTTTTGAGATGCTCCAATTAGGAACAAAAAATCAGCGCAATATAGGTAAATTCATTACTTGGAACTTCCTCGCTTGATGTCATTAATCGGGCAATTGAATTGATAGTAGCGGGGAAAATTAAGCATTATCAGTATTATATTGCGTTAAAAGAAATAGTGGCAATATAATGGGTATGCTACGAAAAGGAGTCTCTTATGCCACTACGCTGGGATTCATTCTCTGACCAGCCAGAGATGATTCAAGATAAAGCTTATAAACATAAAATATACAAAACCGTTGCGTGGGATTTTGTGAAAATGGTGGTAACTAATCTACTTATTTTTCCCCTCGCAAGCATTTTTTACCTGCTGATACCTAACAAGAAAAAAACACTAGACTGTGCATCCTTTTTTGGTATGAGCATCAATCTGGATAAAAATCCTGAAGCAACTCGACAGCTTATTGATGATCTAGCCGTTGATAATCTACTCATTCGCCTACCGTTGCATGATATTGAAAATTTAACCGATTATATTGAATTTGCACAACCGTATGCGGATAAGGATTTATTAATTAATATCCTTCAAGATCGTCGTCATGTGGAAGATCATCAGCGTTTGCGCCACTCACTAGATACAATATTTTATCACTTTACCCCATTAGCCCATCGTTTTCAGATTGGTAATGCCATTAACCGCAAAAAATGGGCCATTTTTTCAATGGATGAATACCTGCGCTTTTATAAAGTTGCTTATGACTTAAAACAGCAGAAATACCCGCAGCTTATTTTACTAGGATCAGCCGTTATTGATTTTGAATACTACTTCACAATCCGTACATTATTTAATTTTTACAGATTGCATTTTGATCAACTGAGTAGTTTATTATATGTCGATCGTCGAGGAGCACCTGAAAATACCCAAGCAAGTTTAGATTTGATTAAAAAATTACATTTACTGCAATCCATTGCCAGATTAAGTCCTAAAACCAGTACAGAGATCGTCATTACCGAAACCAATTGGCCGATTGAAAACACCGCTCCCTACGCACCCACTAGCGAAGAAGAATGCGTTAGCCTTGAAGAGCATGCCAATTATTTAGTGCGTTATTATATTTTGGCGTTAGCATCAGGCGTAGTGAGCCATGTTTACTGGCATCAGCTTATCGCCGCAGGCTATGGTTTAGTTGATAATCGTAATGGTCTGAATAAATACCCTGCTTATTACGCGTTTAAAACCCTGTTATCCGTTCTAAAAAAAGCACAATTTATAGGGTTGGAGGAGTGCCAAGGACTTTACCATGCACGTTTTCAAGGTAATAAAAAGATAGGGGTTTACTGGGCGCTTCAACCTGCAACATTAACTACAAAAGGAAAAAAAATTATCTTGCGTGATGGCGTGGAGCTTAGTCAAGATGAGATGCTTGTGGGAGAATCTCCGTTTTATATCATCGAACCAACCGTCATCTAAAAAATCAGCATCGCGCTGCCTATTTAAGAAAGAATGATTATTAGCCAAGATAAGGTGCTTGTGGGAGAATCCTTACTTTAATATTATCGAACCATAAGTCTATGAAATACCAGCTTCATCCTGATTACCTGCATTTACAGCCATTAATAGACACTATTGAACCACATTTTCAAAGTGCATCACACATTTTACATGCAGCGCGCAATGAGCTACGTGTGGTCGCGTTTTCTGGTGAAGACTATGTGATTAAATCCTTTAAAATTCCTAATACTATCAATCGTTTTGCCTATCGTTATTTACGTGCTTCAAAAGCTAAGCGCTCTTATGATTATTCATTAACGTTAGGCGTTGAGCTTTGCCCACAGCCGATCGCTTATATCGAACAATTCCAGCATGGGTTATTAGCGCGTAGCTATTATATTTCGCGCCATTTTAACTATGACTTCACCATTCGTCCTTTACTGGATGATGCAGAGTTTGCAGACCGTGGTGTAATATTGCAAACGTTTGCTGAGTTTACTTATCAGCTACATCAAAAAGGTATTTTGCATCGTGATTATTCGCCAGGAAATATCTTAATTAAAAAACAGGCTGATGGGTATGAATTTAAGATTATTGATGTTAATCGCATGCAGTTTAAACGCTTGAATTTGCAAGATAGATTAACCAATTTTGCACGTTTAATGGTTGATGATAGCACCATGAAAATCATATTAGACCGTTATGCAGAGCTTATGAATAAACCACTGAATGAGATATTGAACGCAGCGACTCACTATCGGGATCAGTTTGCGCGTCGGCGAGAATTGAAAAATAAATTAAGAGGGCGTTGAGAGTAAAATAAAATTAACTAAAAAGTGAAAAAATATAGCCAAATATCAACAGAACCTAGTAATATTTGTTTAGGAACGTGCACCAAACAACGTCCCGATCTCTAACTTGCCTTTTTATCCCAGCTTGGATGATCTCATTCGTTGCGTAGAGTAACTATGCGCCTCATGAATTCATCCCATCTGAAATAAAAATTCTGCGTTAGAACTTCGGGACGTTATTTCGTACACGTTCCTTAATATGGATCAATTATGACTTCAAATACCCCTAATTATACTTAAACAATGACAACCTATTTTATAGCCGACTTACATCTTGATGATAGCCGTCCAGATATTACGCAATTATTTATTGAATTTCTTGATAGTATTAAACTCAAAGCCGATGAACTTTATATTCTAGGTGATTTGTTTGAGTACTGGATTGGCGATGATGTCCTTGAGCTAAAACCAGAGGCTTGCCCCAATACGGTCAAGCTGATGCAAACAGTTGTAGCACAACTTAAAGCGCTTGCAGATAGTGGCGTTAACATCTATCTGGGGCATGGTAACCGTGATTTTCTTATTGGCGATCAATTTGCTCAGGCGGTTGGAGCGAGTTTATTGGATGAAATGACCGTGATTGACCTTTATGGTACGCCAACATTGCTTATGCATGGTGATACGCTTTGCACGGATGATATTGAGTACCAACAATTACGTGTTATATTGCGTAATCCGCAATGGCAGGCTGATTTTTTATCTAAATCTATTCAGGATCGTATTAAAGAAGCGGATAATTTACGTCTAATTAGCCAGAAGCAAACCAAAGATAAACAGGCAGATAGTCTCGATGTGAATCAGCAACAAGTTGAAAAAATAATGCGTGAATTTAATGTTAGGCAATTAATACATGGGCATACGCATCGCCCTGCAACACATGAATTTTTATTGGACAATCTACCTGCAAAGCGTATCGTGCTGGCGGATTGGTATCAGCAGAGTAGTTGGTTAAAAGTAGATTCAGATAAATAATATTTAGCTAGCCAGACAAAATAAAGCTAACCCGACCTACGCAGGATTTGTCCCGCCTTAAACTGGTAGCCCTTCCTTGCGTAACTCACTGTGCGCTTTACGCAATGCCTTGAAATTAAAAAAGTAGAAAATAAAGGTTGTTCAATTAATTTTGTTCGCCTACTTATAATAATGCATAATCATGGTAGTATAAAAATCACACAAAGAAGTCATTTTTAGGCGGCTAATAATGTTTACACAATACTCAGTCAATGAGCTGATCTCTCGTTTCAATACAGTATCTCACCTTATATGTCTCTTCGTATTTATTGCAATTATCACTAGTTTTTTTGCTACAAATTCTTATGCGGAAACTAAGACTGATAAGGATAGTAAAGTTCGTAAAGCAGTTATAAATCAACTTCTTATTTTAGACGGCAAACCCAAAAAAAAAGAAGAAGTTAAGCCGCTAAAGAAAGATAAAAAAGATAATGAAAGAGCAGAAAAAACGGCTGAGCAGTCTATTACTTTTAGAGATAAATTAACTGAAAAGACTGAAAAAAAAGAGGCAAAACCAATAAAGGCGACGGCTATACAATCGGTTGCCGTCTCCAGTAGTAAATTAACAGAGAAGTCTAAGGAAAAAAAGACCAAATTAGCTCTGCCAATACCAAATACTGCTAAGAAAAAACAATCTACCGCTATAGTAGCAAAGACAGCAGAGAGTAAAAAAACAAAACAACAAGCAACGGCTTTGGTAGAGGTTTTGTCCGATGATGAAATGCAAGTGCTAATGTTGGATTTTATGCAATCATCTGATGCCGCTCCAGAGCTTCAAGCAACCGCTTCAAAATTGTCACCAAGTCAGCCTAGTCGTCGTATTAATCCTAGCAACAAGGAGCAATCTGCTAATAATAGTGATGAATCTGAGCAGGAAAATAACATAGCGACAAAGATCGCAGTAAAAAAAGAGTCTGAAAAATCACAAAAAAATTCCCTCAAAACTACCACTGTACAAAAAACAGCAAAACCTGAGTTTCAAATTATTCCTGTTGGGCGAACACGATTAGGGCGTAATACAGTAGCGAAAGCACCTGAAAAAATACTAACTGGATGGATTTATCTTGGACATTTTACTAAGAATAAATGGGAAAGCCAGACGCTGGATGTAGATCAACTACCTGACATTGGTAAACACTATGCTGTTAAAGCAACCATGGTAAACCTGCGCGCTACGCTACCCAAAAAAGGTGTAATGGGAAGCACAATAAAAGTAATTAAAAATAAAGTTCAGGTGAAGATCATACAATTGCGTGGTCTAGGGCGTAATAGGGAATATTATTGGGCTAGGATTGAGCGTTAGAGAGTAGGGCTACCAGCTTAAGCGGATAAAGGGGTCAGCGGATAAAGGGGTCAGTATCCTTAATGGGATTATAATCATTTTTTAATCAACATCAGCCTTAAGGGATTTCTAAGCAATGAAGTTACCCATCTTACTTGTTACTTACCCTTTTGCCCCTGCTTGAAACTTCCTAATAATGCAACGAATGAAATTATAGACATTCATTTATTAAATTTCCGCACCCTTCGACTCCGCTCAGGGTACAGCTCCCTGAGCGGAGTCGAAGGGTGCGGGTGAATAGCAGAAACATGAACTGTCCCGCCTTAAATTGGTAGCCAACAAAATCAAATCAGATTATGTGGCGAGAATTTTTTTGCTTCTGGGTATTTCTCACAGTGGTTCACAACAGTAGAAAATAACGCATCTGTTTGTTTTGCACCAAACATGCTACATAGCTCTTCATAGAGAAAATCCATAAAGGCTACCATTTGGTCTTTATTAACATCTTGATGAATTAAATAACCTTCGTTCTCAATCCGTTGACACCATGTTAATAATTCTTGATATGCTTTAGGCTTTAGTGCAAGTTGCGCGATTTCTTCAATTAAATATTGCTTAAAAAGCGGAATGTCTTCTGCATAATATTGTTTAAGATATACAATAATTTCACTGAGTATTGCATTAAAAATGATATAAACATCTGTCATTGGTTTTCGTTGTGTTTTAAGGACAACAGGCTCAACAATGACAGCATCTTTTAATAAATTAAAACTAGCCATTAAACGAGTCATTAACTTAAGCTTCTTACTTGATGATAAATTTAGCTCAACAACTAACTTACTAGTAAATGGAAAAATTTTTGCAACAAAAGTAGGGCTGTCATAAAATAATGTATCCCATAAAGCAATTGCCTGTTCTACTTGCTGTGAAGAAAGTTCATCAATAAGGGCATGTTGAATAATTTGTCTCCTTTTAATACGTTCTTTATGAGTAAGCAATAACGTCACCTTTTTCCTGAGTGCAATAAATCCTGTTGAAATTCAGGATAAGCAACTTCAAAATGTTCGCTATAATCAAGCCCTTTTCTCTCATCTGACGTTTTCGCCCTCAGTTTAACGATAAAATTAAGCAAGGTAAACATGACCCACGCCGTAGAAAAAGCCCAAAGACAAGCAATACCTGCCCCTAATGCTTGAATCATCAATCTCTCACTATTAAATAGCTGTTCGCTATGAAACAAACCAACCGCTAATGTTCCCCATGTACCTGCAAACGCATGAACAGAGACAGCCCCCACAGCATCATCTAAGCGCAGTTTTTCCAGTAAACGACTGCCAAAGATGGTTATTATTCCTGCTATCGAGCCTGTTAAAAGCGCAAAAGGAGGGGTCATATACGCACAACCTGCACAAATAGCGACCAAACCACCCAGTCCACCATTAACCGCACTTGTTAAGAGCAAAGGTTTACGGATAATGAATAAGGTTAGCATTGCACTAAAGACACCCGCCGCCCCCGAAAGATGTGTATTAAGAATAATTTTTCCAATATTCGCATTGGCTTCAAGCGTACTGCCACCATTAAAACCAAACCACCCAAACCAAAGTATAAAACCACCTAAAGCAACGAGGGGAAGATTATGTCCTGGAATTGAATGTTGTTTATTTTGCTTTGACGGGTTTTGCACAACTCGCGCTCGTGCCTTATCAAACCGTCCTAAACGTGGTTTTAGCACAATAACACCTGCAAGCGCACACCACCCACCAATAGCATGAACAACACTAGAACCTGCAAAATCAATAAAACCTAATGCTTTCAACCACCCCATTGTATGACTCTCGCTATCTCCTCCCCATGCCCAACTACCAAAAATAGGATAAATAAACGAGCTAATAAGAATGGCGCAAATAATATAAGGCCAATAGCGAATCCGTTCTGCTAAAGCACCACTCACAATAGTCGCAGCAGTAGCAGCAAACATGATTTGGAATAATAATAAGGTGTAACTCCATGAGTCAGTATCATGCAATACAAAATGATCCGTACCAAAAAATCCTGTTGGGTTTGCACCAAACATTAATCCATAACCCACTGCCCAAAAAGCTAATGAACAAAAAGCCATATCAATATAGTTTTTCATAATCACATTAACAGCATTTTTAGAACGCACCATGCCACTTTCTAACATCGCAAACCCTGCTTGCATAAAAAAGACAAGTGAGGCTGCAAAAACGACCCATAGGGTATTTAATATTAACTGCAATTCATCCATCATTGACATCTCTCTTTAAATTTCTATTCAGGTATCGCTCTGCACCCCTTGTGAAACTCGCTACGCTCAAACAACACAAGAGTTTCAGTTTGACATCTGGCAAGCTCTAAACGGTAAGGAACGAGCACGAAACAACGTCCCGATCTCTAACTTGCCTTTTAATGAATGAATTTTCTTTCTTTTTTCTGGATTGCTGAATTCTCCTCAAATTCAATAACCTCAGCAGATTTACAGTAACTTCTCATAAGGAAGTTATAAGCAATGATTTTACCCATCTGACTTGCTCTTTTATTCCTGCTTGAATCATCTCAGTCATTGCGTAGAGCAACTATGCGCCTCTTGAGATGCTCCAATCAGGAATAAAAAATCAGCGTAATATAGGTAAATTCATTACTTGGAATCTCCTAACCCATAGGCAACGTTCTGGATAATTTGGCTACCAGTTTAAGGCGGGACAGTTCATGTTTCTGCTATTCACCCGCACCCTCCAACAAGCTCAGGAAGCGGTGTCCTGAGTCTACCGAAGGGGCGGTGTCCTGAGTCTACCGAAGGGCTAGTTCCCTGAGCTTGTCGAAGGGTGCGGGTTTGCTGTGATGTTACTTGTCCCGCCTTAAGTTGGTAG